>CADBNZ010000045.1 GCA_902796155.1 uncultured Pseudomonadota bacterium | reverse complement strand
TGCGAGATGATATGCGTTCAGGTTTCACTTTCGGAGGGATTACTTTCGAAGAATATCGCGGACAGGCGACCGATCCTGATGGAAATGTAAGACGCTTTATTGCTTCGGGTGAAGGACATTGTTTCCCTGTCGGAACATCTCAAACTTTTGTAACATATTTCGCTCCGGCGGATTTCAATGAGACCGTAAACACGTTGGGATTACCGATTTACGCCAAACAAGAGCCGAGAAAATTTGATCGAGGAACAGATCTACACACGCAATCGAATCCACTGCCTTTGTGCTTACGCCCTGCTGTTTTGGTGAAGGTTACGGCAAGCTAAAAATGTTCAAAGAAGCACTTGAAATCGCAGTTAATGATATGTTCGAACACCTCGGGCAAGAAGTTGTTTTCAAATCTCGAAACGGTGAAACAAAATCATTGATTGCGGTCATAAAACAGCCTGAAAATCCTTACGAAATCGGTGAATCTCAGATTGTAAAACAAGTTGCTGAGATAAGTGTAAGAGTTGCTGACGTTAATCCGAAAATTGGCGATGTTGTCGAAGTGAACTCTAAAAAATACAAAATTTTTGAAGAACCTTTGCTCGAAGCATCAACTCTAATTTGGCGATTTAATGCAACATTGGTCGGAGAATGAAGATGGATTTAATAATAAAATTAGAAAAAGAAATAGCGCATCTGAAACAACTGAAAATAAGAAAAACGCAATTGGAAGAAGAAAATAAACAGTTAGAAGAAGCTTTGAGAAAAACAATTCCCTTTTATTCTGCTTCTCTTTTTTCCATCTGTTTCAATAAAAACTGGAGTGAAGAAAAAATCAAAAAAGCAGACAGAAATATAGCCATTCATTGTTTAACTAATTCGATAGAAATTCGCAGAGATGAAGAAGGGATAAAATCATATCCCTATACTGCGTGGCGTGATTTGGGATATCTATAACGGAGTTAATGCGGATGTCTCAAGTTTCAGTCGATAGCCAAATCAAGAAAATCGTTGCGGATTTGAATGCATTTCCCGATCAAGTTCAACAAGCATCGATTTTCGCTTTGAATCGAACTGCCGAATGGATGAAAGGCAAACTTGCAAAAGATATTTCGGTCGAACAGCGCATAAAATTAAAACTGATTCGAGATCGGATTTCTATGCAACGTGCTAACAAAAGAAATCCGCAAGCGCAGCTGTCATGCAATTTTAAAAGCGTATACGTAAAGGATTTATCGAATGTAAAGCAAACGCCTATTGGTGTAATGGCCGGTGGTGTTATGTACCCTCATGCTTTTATTGCGACTCTTAAAAAAGGCGGAAAACCAGGAGTTTATCGAAGGACGACAACGAAAAGGTTTCCGGTTAAATCTGTAACCGTTTCAATTTTTGATGATGCAAGCAGAAGAGTTGAAACTTTAATCGGCATCGAAGCAAAACAAATTTTCGAAAAAAGATTTTTGCATGAAATAAAACGAGCAGCGGGGGCAATATGATTGAAAATTTACTGACATCGATAAAAAACACAATTTTAGCTAACGAAAATTTCAAATCATGTTTGATTTACCCTAACGCTCGCGGTGTAATCGGAGATCGCGATAGCGAAATTGTTGCTCCGGCTGTATTTTTGGAGGTCGCAAATTACTCAACAGGAAGTGATCCTGCGACAGGTGAATTATCTCTCATTGCAAACATCGAAGCAAGAGTTGTAGTCGATTCAATTTCGGAAAATGCAGAATTGGTCTGCCAAAATTTGGCGTGTAAGATTGCAAATATTACACATCTCAATTCTTTTGGCTGTAAGGTTTCACCCGCAAAAATTTCAGGATTTTCGAGAGACTCATTTAAACCCGATTTTGATCCTTATATTTGTTGGCTTGTTGAATGGTCTCATGAGTTCCATGCTGGAAATTCGGTTTGGAAAGAATCAGGCTTACCACCTCACATACTTCATATAAATAATGAGGTAATCAATGATTGAGAGTTTTGCGTTTTCAGAGGTTGTAAGAAAATTAGCAAATTTAATTCGTCTCGGAAAAATTGCAGAAATCGATGGCGCACAAGTGAAAGTACAAATCGGACGAGTAACAACAGGTTTGCTGCCGATTATTTCAACCGCAGGCGAAACGATTTCATGGACTCCGATTTCAAAAGGCGAACAGGTTGTTGTTTTCTCACCTTTCGGAGAATCTGCGCAGGCATTTGTGTTGAGGTCAATTCATTACAATAATTTTTCTGCGCCCGATGATAAAAATTCGGTATCGTTCAAAACGAAAGCAAATATAAAAGTCGACAGCGACCAAAAATTTTCTGCAAATACCAAAAACGGTTTTGAATTTTCTTCGGGAAATGCGAATTTCAAAATTTCAGATGGAACTATCGAGATTTTCTTGGGCGATGCTCATATAAATATGTCATCCGATTCGATTTTTCTATCAACAGGAAATGCAAACATAGAAATTTCATCATCAGGAATTCAATTAAATTGCGGATCATCATCAATTGATATTGGAAGTGAAAATATTTTTCTCAGTTCAGGTTCAATTACGACGAATCCGTCTGTGTGCAAATGCTCAGGAGGTTTTTAATGCGCGGAATGAGTAATATTACAGGA
>CADBNZ010000044.1 GCA_902796155.1 uncultured Pseudomonadota bacterium | reverse complement strand
GATTTGACTTCGACTCAGATAGCGGAAGTGACGAAAATTAATCGCAACACTATCAACCGTATTTTACAACTTTTACGTGCTAGAATAGAGTCATATTTTGAGGCAGCGGAGACAAGGTTTACACGCAGATAGTAAACAATTGCTCGGCAATTGTTATTAAATAATCTCAGATTTCATCCACTCTAATCTAGTCTAGAACCTATATTTATTTTCGCCATTACTCATTTTACATAATCAAAATTATTTAATAAAAACTTTTGTTCGCAGAAATTGTGTTTCTTATTCGATCTTTGAATAAGCATATTTAATATTTTTACGAATAAACGAAAAAAATATTTTTTATATTTACGAAAAAATAACTTTTTCATCCTATTATAAAATTATACAAGCAAAGAAATAAAGAAGGAGAATTATAATGAGAAATAAGTTTGTAGCACTTTCAACCTTAGTCCCAATGGCTTTTGCAATTTCCTTTTCGGGAGCAGATCCTGTAACTGAGTGCACTAGCAAAGGAACAAAAATCGCATCAAAAGACTCAAAAGCAACTGCAAGATACGGAAGCTTCACATAAGCTCAAAACAGATGCGTTAACAAAGCAATTAAGTGAGCAGAAAAGAAGAGCAGATGAAAATGAAGCAAAGCGTAAATCATTCCAAGCAGCGAATGATAAAACACAAGCGGCGCTAGATGCGAAGACAAGGGAGCATGAACAGATAACAGCTCAGTTGCAAGAGACTCAACAAAAATTGAAAAAGGAACAAGAAGAGCATGAACAGACTCGAAATGCACATGCCAAAGCTGAAGCAAATCTAAAAACGCAAACCAATTTGCGACAAAAAGCTCAAGCTGAGGAAGAAGTAAGGAAGATTGAATCGTCTGCTGGAGTGAGCAACGCAGTGAAAGAATCTTGTGTTAATATAAGTGTTACACTTGAAAATATAGATGAATCTTTAGCAGAAGAGAAAAAAGATCTCCTACAATTGCGAAAAGATGCGGCTGAATTAGAAGCTAAAAGAGCGCAAGATGAAACTGATGCAGACACAGCTGCTATGTACAGTGAGTAAAAAACATCATTAACGATTTTAGAGTACACTTCCCCGCTACTTATTTATTTGGTGGCGGGAGTTTTTACAAAAAAGCCTTTCCAAAATCAGAAAGGCTTTTTTTCTTTGTTCACTTTCCGATTTTCCCCTAAATCTTCATCGTAAGTTTTGCACGTCCTTTGTTATCGTATCCCAAAAACTTGACTTTGACTTCATCGCCTTCGTTTACGATATCGGTAACGTTTTCGACTCGTTCATCGGACATTGTGCTTACATGAACCAGACCTTCTCTTGTTCCGTAAAATCTTATGAACGCGCCAAAATCCATTATTTTTACGACCTTAGCCTTATAAACAGCTCCTTCTTCGGGATCAAAAGCTATTTCTTTTATCATTCTAACAGCTGTATCTATGGATTTTGAATCAGATGCTGCGACATTAATATTTCCGTCATTATCGATATCAATTTTTGTGCCGCTCTGCTCTATTATTTCTCTGATTACCTTTCCGCCGGATCCTATAACTTCTCTGATTTTGTCTTTAGGAATAGCAAAAGACACTAACTTTGGCGCATTTTCGTTCAATTCCGGACGTGCTTCGCTCAATCCTTTTGACATCTCTTTCAAAATATGCATGCGACCTTCGCGAGCTTGCTTCATCGCCGCTTCCATTATGTCGAAAGAAACACCGTTTACCTTCAAATCCATTTGCAAAGCGGTAATTCCGTCTTTTGTGCCAGCAACTTTGAAGTCCATATCTCCAAGATGATCTTCTTCAGCCATGATATCACTGAGAATTACGTAATTATCGCCGTCTATAATCAGTCCCATAGCAATTCCGGCAACTGCGTTTTTAATTGGCACTCCCGCATCCATCAAAGCAAGAGACGCACCGCAAACAGTGGCCATAGATGAAGAACCGTTGCAAGACAAAACTTCAGATACCACACGCATAGAGTAAGGAAACTCCTTTCGAGATGGGAGGACCGCATTTATAGCACGCCAAGCCAAGCGGCCGTGCCCTATTTCTCTACGTCCCGGACTTCCCAAACGTCCAATTTCTCCAACGCAAAACGGAGGAAAATTGTAGTGCAACAAAAATCTTTCTTTATATCCGCCTGAAAGCGAATCAACTAACTGTTCATCTTGTGTCGTTCCAAGAGTGGCAATCGCAAGAGCCTGAGTTTCACCTCGATTAAACACAGCCGAACCGTGAACTCTTGGCAAAACAGATACATCAACGCTTATTTTCCTTATATCCTTCGCTGTTCTGTTATCAACGCGCTTGCCATGTACAAGCAGTTTGTTGCGTATGAACTGAGAGCAAACATCATGGAACTTTTTCGCCAAAATTTCTTCTGTTATTTCTTCTTGTTCCGCATAATGTTCTAAAATTTTTGCGAATACTTTCTTCTTTGCTTCATTTCTTTCGTGTTTTGATTCACCGTCGTAAGCTGCTTCGATATCTTTCGTAAACAAATTGGATATTTCGTTAAAGAGCGCTTCATCTTCTGTTTCTTCAGGAGATTGCACTTCCCAACTTTCTTTTGCAGCTTCTTCAGCAAGTTCTATTATCATATTTACAACAGGCTGAAATGCTTTGTGCCCGAATTTTAGAGCCTCAAGCATAGTTTCGTCTGATAATTCTTTCGCGCCTGACTCAACCATTAAAACGCCATCTCTTGTGCCAGCTATGGTTAAATCAAGATCCGTTTCATGGCCAATTTTTGGGTTTAGCACAAATTCGCCATTTTCATAACCGATTTTTGCTGCGGCAATTGGTCCCATAAACGGCAGTCCGGAAATAGTTAAAGCTGCTGACGCACCGATTATAGAAATAATATCGGTGTCATTCTCTCTATCGAAACTTAAAACCGTGCAAATAACTTGCGTTTCGTTTTTAAAATCAGGATGGAACAAAGGACGTATCGGACGGTCAATCAAGCGAGAAACAAGCACCTCATGTTCCGATGGGCGCCCTTCCCTTTTCACGAATCCGCCAGGAATACGTCCCGCCGCATATGATTTCTCGATATAATTCACTGTAAGAGGGAAAAAATCGTTCTCAGCGCTTGGCTTATCATCAGCGACAACTGTACAAAAAACGACTGTGTCGCCATATCTGACAGTTACCGCACCAGTCGCTTGGTTTGCGAATCTTCCCGTCTCAATTGAGAGCAACCTTCCTCCCCAATTGATTTCTTTCTTACATATCATGAATCTATTTCCTTAAAACTTCACAGCAACAACAGAGACGTACACTAACAAAAATGCAAAAATTAACGCCTCAAACCTAATTCTTTGATAAGAACTGCATATCTAGCAGAATCAACTTTATTGAGATAATCAAGTAGCTTTCTTCTTCTGCTAACCATACCTAATAAACCGCGACGAGAGTGAAAATCTTTCGTGTGATTTTTTAAATGCTCACCTAATGCGTTAATTCTTGCGCTCAAAATCGCAACTTGCACTTCAGGAGAACCTGTATCACCTTTATGTGTTGCAAACTTATCAATAATATCTTTTTTGTTTTCTATCGACATCGTAATACTCCTCAATTTTTAATTTAACGAACACATTCTAACGGCTTTCACCGTACCATTGCTAAACGTCGCTCCGATTCCTTTAAATGATTTGCTGAATTTTTCGAATATCAAAACGTTCGAACATTCGGCTGTATCATCATCTTCAACGGAAATCAATAACCCGTTTTGCAATTTTCGAGCTTCATCTTCACTCACGTATAAGGCCGGGATGTCGTCCAGCGGACTTGCCAGAGGTAAAACGAAACTCATTAGCGTGCTAGTATCCTCTATTTTTTGTAATTTTTCCAGAGAAATCGCATTATTTATAGAAAAAAAACCTGATTGAGTTCTTCGCAAAGATTTTACATAGGCTACAGTTCCTAATTTATCCGCAATATCACGAACAAGACTTCTAACGTACGTACCTTTTGAACATGTGACGCTTAACGTTGCTTCTTTCGATTGTTCCAAAGACTCGCTGATTAGATCCAAAGAGAAAATACGAACATTGCGCGCATTAAGTTCTACATTTTTTCCTTTGCGCATAAGATCGCAAGCACGATGACCTTTTATTTTTATCGCAGAAAACTTCGGAGGTATTTGCGACTGCTCTCCTAAAAATGTCGGAAGTATTTCATGCAAGTGCTTCAGTGACGGAATACATTCCGACGCCCCAATAACATTGCCGTCGATATCAAGCGAATCAGTTTCTGTTCCGAAAACTATAGTAAATATATACGTTTTCTTTGCTTCATTAACGTAAGGAATGAATTTTCTCGCCTCCCCTATCGCTATCGGCAAAACACCGGTAGCAAACGGATCCAATGTCCCTATATATCCTGTACGCTCTCCGTGAAAAATCTTTTTTACCCTTGACATTGCGGCGGTTGATAATTAACCGATATTTAATTTTTCAACAAAAGCTGTGGATAACTTTGTGGATAACATAGTGATAATAGGCCCGACTTTGTCGTTTTCTGGAGGCCTATACGGATTGCCTATTTTTTAATCACTCAAATAACACTTTGTTTTTAAAGGACTTTTTCTGTTGTAGAAATAAAATCATGATTTTTCGAACAAATACAATAGCTAAATAAACAGATCTGTGAATTTGTTGAAAATTTTCTCTTTATTTGTTGAAAGAAATTTTATTTTTTCAGTTCTAACGCTTTTTTGTAAATAATATTTCGGTTAATTCCATATTTTTTGGATAATATACTCACAGATTCTTTTAATGATGCATTTCTCAGCAATTCATTTAGTTCGTAAAAAATTTCCTCCGTTTCTTTCTTCGCATCCGTAACTGCTCCAGAAATAAGAATGACAAATTCTCCTGTCGGTTTATTAGCGGAAAAATATTGTAACATTTTCGAAATATTGCCGCGTTTAAATTCCTCGAAAATTTTTGTTAATTCTCGACATACACAACATTTTCTATCTCCGAAAATTTTCAGCATGTCTTCTAAGGTATCCAATAATCTATTTGGAGATTCAAAAAATATTAAAGTTCCCGTTTCGGCTCCTAAATTTTCTAAAAAAATTTTTCGAGCGTTCTTTTTAGGCGGAAGAAAACCAAAAAATGTAAATTTATCAGATGGCATTCCAGAGGCGCTCAATGCAGCAATCGAAGCAGAAGCTCCAGGAATCGGAAATATATCGATATTATTTTGCAAACACCAATTAACAATTTTATATCCCGGATCTGAAATCGTTGGTGTTCCCGCATCAGAAATTAAAGCGTATATCTCCTGCTTATCTATCAATGAAGTAACCGCAAAATCTGTTTCATTATATTCATGGCACGCAATCAGTTTTGTTTTTATTCCATACCAATCAAAAAGTTTCCGCGATTGCCTGGTATCTTCAGCGAATACGCAACGTGCTATCTTTAAAATTCCCAAAGCCCGCAACGAAATATCGAGTATATTACCAATCGGTGTTGCAACAATATACAATCCGGGTTTATGATTTTGCTCTGATAGTTTTGTATTAATTCTTTCCGATATTTGAGGTGTAAAAAGTGCGTCAGACAATAAAATTATTCCTATTCATGTTTGTTGCTTTGCTGTTAAGTTCCTGTTCTACGCAACACGAAATTAAAATACCTCAAAAAGATAAAAAGATCGATCTTTCTAATGATTTTCATTTAAAAAAAATCTCTAAAGAAAATGCGAATAACACAATTCTACTTTTATTGCCGCTTTCAGGAGCAAATGCGAATTTAGGACAAGGAATATTGAACGCATGTATTTTATCTGCAAAGGAAGCGCAAAATACAAATATAGATTTTGTCGTTATCGATACCGCTGACCGTTCTTTGGATAAAAATCAGTTATGCTGGAAATATAAAGACAAAAATTTGCGAGCAATCGTAGGACCGATTTTCTTTACAGAAGCGAAAAGATACGGCGCGCTATTTCCAACCGTTCCTATGTTTACATTTTCTAATAATGTAAAGGTGAACAGTAATCACATTTTCGCTTGTGGTTTGTCTCCGCAAGATGAAATAAACGAAATTTTTTCATTCGCAAGAAAAAATAAAATTGAAGATTTTTTGGTTATGCTCCCGAAAGGAAAATATGGTGATGAAATCGAGCAATATTTAAAAATATCCATGAAAAAATTTGGTTTTGTCGAAGAATATGAGGTCGAAATAATAAGATATGATTCTATAGGACGTAAAGAAGCAACAAATTACGTAAAAAATTCCGGAAAACATGCAGCGTTTATTCTTGAACCTATTCTTGATTTTGAAAAATTACCAGAGAATATCGAAGTTTTTACACTCAGCTCCCATGCACTGCAAAATAAAGATGCATGGAATGGATGTATATTTGCATTTTCGAACATTCAAGAGCTAGTAAATTTCTCTGCGAAATACAAAAATACATTTGGGTATACTCCAAGTGTATTGGATATGATCGGATATGATATAACAAGTGCGTTATGCAATTCTGCAAGCGATCCTTATGAAGCTTTTAGTTTGGAACACAAAGAATTACATGGTTGCCTCGGCGATTTTTCAATAATAAAGAACAAAGGTGTAAAGAGAGAATTGCATTTATACAAAAGCGAGTAATAAAGTCGACCTGAAAAATTTTTTATGTTAATCTTTCGACCGTAGATTTTATTCACGGAATTGTTGTTATGAGAAATAGTTTCCAAGAAATTGTAGCAAAACTTAACGATTATTGGGCAGGGCACGGTTGCGCGATTCTGCAGCCTTACGATATGGAAGTCGGCGCAGGAACTTTTAGTCCGTATACATTACTTCGTGCGCTTGGAAAGCAAGGTTGGCGTTGCGCACACATTCAGCCTTGCCGTCGACCGGCGGATGGAAGATATGGAGAAAATCCAAACAGAGTTCATAAGCTGCATCAATATCAGGTAATAATCAAACCATCTCCAGACGATATTCAAGAGATGTATTTAAAGAGCTTGGATGAAATCGGAATAGATCTTAAACGTCATGATATTCGGTTTGTTGAAGACGATTGGGAAAGTCCTACGCTTGGAGCTTCCGGATTAGGATGGGAAGTTTGGTGCGATGGAATGGAAATCACACAGTTTACTTACTTCCAATATGTCGGAGGAATTGCTTGTAATCCAACTACCGCAGAATTGGCTTATGGAGTTGAAAGAATCGCTATGTTTTTGCAGAACGTCGATAATATCTACGATATAAATTGGAACGGAAAAGATGGCGACGAAGCAATCACTTATAGGGATATATGTTTCGAACAGGAAGTTGAACTGTCGAAATATTCTTTTGAGTATGCTGATATCGATATGCTTAAACAGAATTTCATAATGGTTGAAAATGAATGTAAGCGGCTTGCTGAATTAAATCTGCCTTTAGTCGCCTATGAGCAATGTATAAAGTCAAGTCATATATTCAATTTATTAGATGCAAGAGGAGCTTTCAGCGTTGCTGAACGTGTTGATCGAATCGCGCGAGTCAGAGCTTTAGCTAAATTATGTTGTGAAGCACAGGTAAGAACTCATGAGTAAAAGAGATTTTTTTGTAGAATTATTGGTAGAAGAAATTCCTGCAAGATTTCAAACAACGGCAATTGAAAATTTTTCGAAAATTTTTTGCGATGAGTTTTCAAAAAATCAGATTCAATTTGATAACGTCAAAACATATATTACACCGCGTCGAATGGTTTTTTCGGCGAGCCTCGAAGAGGAAATTGCGGAATTTTTGGAAGAAAAAAAAGGACCGCAAACTTGCGCGCCAAAAGATGTTATTGAAAAGTTTTTGAAACCTGCAAATGTGTCGAGAGAACAGTGCACAGAAAAAACAATCAATAATAAGACATTTATTTTTGTAAATATCAAACATGAAAAAAGAAAAGCAGAAGATTTACTCGGAAATATAGTAAAAAATGTTATTTTCGCTCTGCCATGGCCAAAATCCATGCATTGGGGAAATCATTCATTCAATTTCGTTCGACCGCTTCGAAATATCTTGTGTTTGTTTAATGAAAAACTTGTAAACGTAGATATGATTAGCGAAATAAATCTTTGTTCTACAAATTATACTTTCGGACATCGATTTATGGCTAACAAAAAGGTTTTTGTGAACAGCATAGACGATTATCTCAAAAAAATGCGAGAAGCATTTGTGATAGTCGATCAAAAAGAGCGCGAAAAAATAATTTTAGATGAATGTAACGCTATAGAAAGCAAAGAAAGAAATTTAAAAGTCGATATAACAAAAGATCTTTTAGAAGAAGTTGTTGGATTAGTTGAATATCCCGTTGTTATGATGGGAAATATTTCTGAAAAATTTATGCGTTTACCAGATGAAGTAATCACAACAACTATGAGATCACATCAAAGATATTTTCCAACGAATATCGGAAATAAATTGGCTCCTTATTTCGTTTTTGTCGCGAATAATATTGCAGATGATGGAGGAAAAGCAATAAAAGCCGGAAATGAACGAGTATTGAGTGCTAGATTGTCTGACGCTCTATTCTTTTTCGAAAATGATTTAACAACTCCACTTGAAAGACATTTAGATGATCTCAAGAAAATAGCTTTTAACGAGAAATTAGGAACAGTTTATGATCGTACTTTGAGGATTCAAAGTGTTTGCGAACTCCTGTGTGATGAAATCGGCGCAAATAACACCGGAAATGAACAACTTATGCTTCCGAAAAATGCAAAAGAGATTTTAAAACGGGCAGCACTGCTGGCGAAATGTGATCTTGCTACAAGCATGGTAT
>CADBNZ010000043.1 GCA_902796155.1 uncultured Pseudomonadota bacterium | reverse complement strand
TGCCATATATTGATACAATTACGATACGCATTTTTGAAAGAGTTTTTTCATGATCCCGAATATTTTGACACTTTCGAGGATTTTTTCGATTCCGTTTATCATCGCATGCTTCTATATCAGCGATTTCGCTGCGCACTGTGCTGCCACAATTTTGTTTGTTATCGCGTGCATAACGGATTTCTTCGATGGATATCTCGCAAGACAATGGAAGCAAGTATCTGCATTCGGACGATTTTTAGATCCTGTAGCCGACAAACTTTTGGTATCAACAATATTACTTATGCTTTCGGGAACAGGTTCGATATCTGGCATACATCTTGTTGGCGCATGCATAATTTTAGCCAGAGAAATAATCGTTTCAGGACTACGTGAGTTTTTATCGGAAATGCGCTTAAGAATCCCCGTTACAAAGTATACGAAATGGAAAACGGCAACGCAGATGTTCTCAATAACTTGCTTACTTACTGCTGCTATGTTTCCGGAAATAGAGGAGATCAAAAGCGTAGGTATCGTTTTCCTGTGGATTGCCGTATTCATGACACTGATTACAGGAGTAAGATATCTGAAATTCGGAATCGTACGAATAGCAGATGAAGCTTTTCCTGAGAAAGAATAATATATACTTTTTCGGAAATTTTGAAACCTTGGCTATCAAAATTATCTAATTCAAATTCCGTAAAATACCCTTGGTTAGCAAGATTGTTTTCTCCAAAACAAGATAATAAAAAACCTTAATATTCTATTAATTTCTTTGAAAAGTTAATGGATTATTAAGCATTTTTTGGTATAAAAATAAGTTATGAAGAAATTTGCTGAAAAAAATGTCATTTTGCTGATTGTTATCGCCTGCTTTCTAGCATTTTTATTGTTTCGTGCATATAAAAACTCGTCAGGAGCGCGAATGATGGGACAAAAGCAGCTGATTGTCAGTACCGAACCTGTAAAAATTTCAAAAATGCAAACAATACTCGAGTTTATAGGAACGGCTGTTTCAAACGAATCTGTCGATATTACTTCCAGCATTACTCAAAAAGTTTCTCATATAAATTTTTCAGATTGCGATTTTGTAAAGAAAGGTGATGTTCTGGTTCAATTAAATGTAGAAAAGCAAAAAGCTTTCCAGAAACAAGCCGAAATAAACCTCAAAGAACAACAAAGAGAGCTGACTCGTCTTTCCAGTTTGAAAGACAAGAAAATCATCGCTGAAAAAGAATACGATATACAAAACACGAAATTGCAAGATGCTCAAGCAAAACTCGCGGAAATTGAAGAGGAAATAAAAGAAGGAACAATCGTTGCTCCGTTTGATGGAATGCTTGGAATAAGAAAAATAAGCGTAGGATCACTTCTGACTCCAGGAACTGTAATAACAACGATTGACGACATAAAAAAAATAAAGATTGACTTCCCCGTACCTGAAAAATATCTATCTTTAATCAATAAAGACTGCAAAATCACGGCCACAAGTATTGCGCTTCCGAATAAAAAATTTTATGGATCCGTACAAGCAATATCGCCTCGCATATCGCCGATATCTCGCAGTATTTTAGTCAGAGGAATTATAGAAAATGATGAATATTTATTGCGCCCGGGAATGATGCTCAACGTAACCATACAAATGCAAGATCGCAATGCTCTTCTTGTTCCTGAAAGCTCAATATCCAATGTTGGAGAGAAGCATTTTGTATTTCTGCTCGGTGGTGGAAATAAGGTCAAACAAACGGAAGTTGAAATAGGACAGCGCATTAACGGTTATGTTGAAATTGTAAATGGTGTAAAGGCTGGTGATTCCGTAGTGACCGATGGAGTCGTGAAAATATCCGACGGTGATACTGTGCAAATAATTCAAAAAGCTGACAATAGCAGCGCTGTAGCAGGTGATTCATGAACATCTGCAATGTTTCAATCAAAAGACCGATTACTACCATCGTTTTTATGATTCTGATTCTGTTGTTTGGATATCTAAATTTAAGAAAAATCGGTGTACGTGAATATCCAAACATCGAAATTCCTACGATATCAGTCTCTACAACGTACACAGGCGCTTCTGCTAGTATTATCGAAACAAAAATCACTCAACAAATTGAAAATGCCGTTGCAGGGATTGAGGGGCTCGACAATATTCAATCAACAAGCAAAGACGGACGTTCTAACGTTAAGCTAGAGTTTTCCATAGACAGAGATTTGGATAACGCTGCAAACGATGTTCGCGACCGAGTAAGCAGAATATACAATCGCCTGCCTGATGACGCGGATCTTCCCGTGATTCGCAAATTCGATACAGGTGGCTTTCCCTGCATGATGATTTCGGTTTCTGCTCCGATGACAGGAATGGAGATTACAGACTATTTAAATCGATATTTGTTGGATAAATTTTCCGTGATCGAAGGTGTAGCATCTGTAGATATTGCCGGAAATCAAGAAAAATCAATGCGTATATGGCTAAATCAAAAGCAGCTTGCTGCGCATAATATTACTGTTGCTGATGTAGAAGATGCCATAAGAACTGAAAATGTCGAATATCCTGCAGGACGAATCGAATCAAAATATATGGAATTTCCAATAACCATCAATCGTCAATATACTACGCCTGAAGATTTCATGAGGATAATTGTTTCTTGTGATGAAAATGGAAATCCTATAAGAATTTCTGATATTGCGAAAGTTACGATTGATACCAAATCAAATCGCACTTTCTTTGAGGCTAACGGACAGACTTCCGTAGCAATTCAGGTATCAAAATCTCAAACAGCGGATGTTATTCAAATTTCAAAAGATGTTCGAGAGCTTATCAAAAACCTGCAAAAAAGCCTTCCAAAAGGTATGAAAATGCATATTTTGAGAGATGAATCGCAATTCATCAATGATTCTATTCAAGAGGTTTTTCACTCGCTATTAATTGCCGCAATTTTGGTGTTTCTTATAATATTCGCATTCATAGGCTCTATACGAGCCGCGATAATAACCGCTATAACCGTTCCAGTATCAATAATAGGCTCGTTTATTGTGCTAAATTCGCTTAACTACAGCGTAAACATGCTCACATTGCTGGCAATGGTTCTGGCAATAGGAATAGTCGTTGACGATGCAATATTGGTATTAGAGAACATTCAGAGGCACATAGAAGATGGCGAATCGTCCATAGAAGCTGCAATGAAAGGCTCAAATCAAGTTTTGTTCGCCGTTATCTCGACTACAGTGGTTCTGCTATCCGTTTTCTTTCCAATTTCTATGCTGCCCGGAAAAACAGGAAAAATGTTCACTGAATTTTCGGTAGCTATATCTGCTGCTGTTTGTTTATCATCGTTTGTTGCGTTAACTCTGACACCAATGTTGTGCTCAAGATTCTTACGCCCATCGAATAAATCCACTGAATTTAACAAGTTAGTCGATTTTGTCGTAAAAAAGAGCGGGTTATTCTATAAAAGTGTACTGATAAATCTTCTGAATTACAAAAAGCAAATTATCGCAGCATTTTTGGCAATTACAGCGACAGTCGCTCTGTTTTTCGCAATACTTCCGGGTGAATATGAACCAAAAGAAGATCGTAACGCAATGTTTCTGAAGATCAACGCTCGAGAAGGTGCGGGATATTACGCTATGCGGAACTATGGCGAACAAATTATGAAGAACATTCACAAAATACTTGATGAAGGAATAGTGAAAAGTATCACAACCATAGTACCAGGATTTGGAGACAGCAACGGCACTGTCAATTCAGGCAACGTAAGTATAGAATTTATCAGCTCGAACAAGCGCAAAAAGTCGACTTTTCAAATCGCTGCCGAATTGAAAAAGGGACTTTCATCGATTCCTGGAGTGATAGTATCCCCTATCCTTCCAATGGGTATTGGCACCAGTGGTTCGCACGCACTGCAGTTCGTCATAGGAGGTCCTGATTATGAAGAACTCGCAAGATGGAAGAATATTATCATCACGGAAATCAAAAAATATCCTGGAATTTCCGATATTGATTGCGATTATAAAGAAACTACACCGAAATTTTTCGTAAATATCAACAAAGATAGAGCGGGAGATCTAAATATTTCAGCCAAAACAATCGGATCGACCTTAGAAGCAATGCTGGGCTCAAAAACGGTTACAACGTACATAGACGGAGGACGAGAATATGACGTTATTCTTCAAGCTGACCGTGAAAGTCGTGACGATATGCAAGATGTATCCAATATATATGTAAAATCGAAAAATAATAAATTGGTTCCGCTTGATAATGTGGTTGATATCTCCGAATCAGGCACTCCACGTTCTTTGTCGCGACATGATCGTACCAGAAGCATAACTTTTTCCGGAAACATAAGTGCGGGTTACTCAATGAGTGATGTATTAAACTTTGTCGAAACGAAAGTAAAAAGCAAACTTCCCGAATATGCGCAAATTTACTATCGTGGACAATCAAAAGACTACAAGGAATCAGACGGAAGCATGCTATTCATATTTTCGTTGGCTATTTTGATATCGTACTTGGCACTTGCGGCGCAATTTGAGAGTTTCAAACATCCTTTTATCGTAATGCTAAGCGTGCCTTTGGGAGGTTTTGGAGCGTTAATCGCGCTATACATGCTTGGATACACGATGAATATTTACTCACAAATAGGATTAATAATGCTTATAGGGCTTAATTCTAAGCACGGAATTTTAATCGTAGAATTTGCAAATCAATTACGCGAATCGGGTATGGAAATGAAAGAAGCACTGCTTGAAGCAGCTCGACTTCGCTTGCGTCCGATAATGATGACGGGAATATCCACAGTAGCAGGTGCAATTCCTCTTATGCTGGCAACTGGAGCAAGCTGCGTAAGCCGTCAAAACCTGGGTATCGTCGAAGTTTTCGGAGGAATCAGCGGGATATTGCTGACGCTACTTGTTGTGCCTGTCGGGTATATTCTTTTGAATAGAGATTCCTCTCTGTCCTTCTCATCAAGCCTGCCATACTCATTGAGCAAAACTCCTCTTGTCTCCACCCGTCATCCTGAGGGAGAGCAGCGACCGAAGGAACCAGTCTGAAAAAACAATATATCAGCAAATTACGCAGCAAATTCACTCTGTTACAGGAAATAATCCAGGTTTTGGCACTATTACTAATTTGTACAAAAACAAAGCATTATTTCCGTCTGTACCTTTCGTGTTGTTTTTTGGCTCTAAAAGGAAAAAACCAAGTTTGCTCTTATTAAAATTTCTATTTCTGTAAATCGCCTCTACAATCAAACGTTCATCTCCATCTTTATCACAGACCAAATCAGGACACATCGCTTGCACCTGAGCTAATGTTCTTGTTGTTACCGAAGCCGCTCTTCCCATATCATTAGGAGTTCTTGCGGATACTGTTGATCCCCAAATTTCTTGAAATTGGTAACTATTACTATTAATTCGCTTTACATAGAAACAATCTATCAAATAATAAATTCCAAAAGGCCATGGGTCGTACATGGCATTTGTGTGAAAAAAGTTCAATCCGCTGGCATGTGTTATCCTTGCGATGTCTTTTTTCGTCAAACGTTTGTCTGTTCTTTTATTCGTAACGTGCTGAATCATACTTGCAGCGAGATATGTTGAAGTCCTTACTTTGCTTTTCAGTTCATAAAATCGGTAGTGTCGTTTACAAATAAAAGGAGAAAGATACAAACGGGAATACTGAGTGTAAATTCAATTAAAATGCCACCTTTATCGGGCTTTCTGGTGTGCAATCTCCTGTGCAAGAGAGTAAATACCCCCCCACAACTTCTGCGCGAAATTATTCTTTGAAATAGTTTAAACATGACAACATGTCTCCGTTTATACGAGATAATTTTAGTGAAGAATAGTTAAGAAAATGGAAAGATTTATTCTAGACTGGATTTTTCAGTCGCTTTACTCATTTCAGAATGAGTAATGTCTATCGTATATCATCGGCCTCAAGAAAAACGACTCTCTATCGTCCTGCTGTGACGTATTTTCTCTTTCCTTTGTCGTTGAATACACAGCCTTTTTCTCCTCCGTCATCCTGAGAGAGCGCAGCGACCGAAGGATCCAGTTTTAAAAAACAACAAAAAAACACAACATCAATAAAACCCTAGATTCTTCACTACGTTCAGAATGACTGGAGAAGACATTCTTTGCAGGGAATATCTCTGTTTTCGTAGTAATTACGAACTAACGAAAAATCGAATTTGCTACGCCTACTCAACCTTACCATGGCAGTCTTTGTAGCGCTTACCGCTGCCGCATGGGCATGGGGCGTTCCTCGAGACAGTGAACACATCGCCGTTGATATTTTTACTTGCCGATGCATTCTTTTTCTTTGCAGATTTTTGCGCTTTTGGTGTTTCGCTTGTAATTTTGGCCACTGTATCGTCCACATTTTCTTGGTTGGAGGAATCTTCGCCAAGTACCAACTCATTTAAAGCCTCTCCGTTATCGACTCCTGACAGCTCAAACAACGATAATGTCTTAACTGTTTCGGCTCTAATGGTATCCGACATTCTCTCGAACAGCGCAAAAGCCTCCTGTTTGTACTCATTTAACGGATCGCGTTGTCCATACGCTCGCAAATAAATCCCTTGACGCAATCTGTCCAGATTTAGCAAATGTTCTTTCCAATACTGATCTATCAACCTCAAAAGAACCGTTCTTTCCATATATCGCATCATCTCAGACGAATATGTTTTTTCCTTTTTCTTCATTTTTTCCGCGACTTGTTCTGAGATTATCTCAACCGCATTGTCACGAGACATATTTTCGTCTTTAGTAAGCTCTATATTCGACCCAAAATAAACTGCAAGACTGTCATTAATCACCTGATAATTCCAAAAATCACTTGGAGTGTTCTCTGGAACGTTGTTGTATACGATGTTTGTTATAACTTCATGGCGCATATCGTTCACATCATCGCTGAAATCAGTGGTTTCAGACATTAAATCATACCTTTGAGCATAAATCACTTTTCTTTGCTCATTCATTACATCATCGTATTTCAGCAATTGCTTACGAATATCGTAGTTGCGGCCTTCAACTCGCATTTGAGCCTTTTCAAGAGCCTTATTGACCCAAGGATGGGTTATCGCCTCCCCTTCTTCTATCCCAAGTTTTTGAAGCATAGCATCCAAAGTATTGCCACCGAAAATTCTCATGAGATCATCTTCAAGCGATAAGAAAAACTTTGATGCTCCAGGATCGCCTTGTCGTCCAGATCTTCCACGCAACTGGTTATCTATACGACGGCTTTCATGACGTTCTGTTCCTATAACATAAAGACCGCCTGCAGCTTTTACAATTTCACAATCACGCTCAATTTCTCGTTCGGCTTTTTCTTGAATCTGCTTGCGAAGTTCAGGATCTTCAACATCTTGCAACTCTCTTGCAAGTCGCATTTCCAAATTTCCGCCAAGCTTTATATCTGTACCACGTCCTGCCATATTTGTAGCAATCGTAACCGCTCCCGGCTTTCCTGCGTCAGCTATAATTTCCGCTTCAATATCATGATAACGAGCGTTCAAAACGTTATGTGGTATTCCTTCCTTTTTCAGCAAAGACGATAGATGTTCCGACTTCTCGATGCTTACAGTTCCGACAAGCACAGGCTGCTTTCTGGCATTACATTCTCTTATCAATTTGATAATAGCCACATATTTTTCACGAGCGGTTCTATATATTTCATCATCAAGATCCTGACGAGCAACCGGAACATTGGTAGGAACGACAACTGTTTCTACTTTATAGATCTCCGATAACTCCTGAGCTTCAGTTTCCGCTGTGCCTGTCATTCCAGACAGTTTTTTGTACATCCTGAAAAAATTTTGGAAGGTTATTGAGGCAAGTGTTTGATTTTCCATCTCAATTTTAACGCCTTCTTTTGCCTCAAGAGCCTGGTGCAGACCATCTGAATAACGACGGCCTTCCATCATTCGACCTGTAAATTCATCTATAATGATTACTTTTCCGTTTTTTACGATGTAATCGACATCTCTTTTAAATAGATGATGTGCTTTAAGTGCCTGATTTACATGATGTACCAGTGCCATATTCTGAATATCGTACAAATTGCTGTTCGCTTGAAGCAAACCTGCTTCCTGCAAAAGCTGCTCTATATGTTCATTTCCTGCTTCTGTAAGAACGATTGTACGCTGTTTCTCATCGATCTCATAATCAGCCGCTGATAAATGCGGAATAACAGCATTCACGCTGACATAAGTATCCGCAGAATCTTCCGCCGCGCCCGAAATGATCAAAGGAGTACGCGCTTCATCTATAAGAATACTGTCTACTTCGTCAACTATTGCATAATTGAACGGACGCATAACAAGTTCGGATGAATAAAACTTCATATTGTCACGAAGATAATCGAAACCGAGCTCATTGTTGGTAGCATAAGTCACATCACACGCATATTGTTCACGACGTTGGCTGTCAGTTAGTCCATGAACAATAATTCCGACTGAAAGACCAAGGAAGGTGTATATTTTTCCCATCCATTCGGCATCACGACGAGCAAGATAATCGTTTACCGTAACGACATGAACCCCCTTCCCTTCCAGAGCATTTAAATACACAGCTATAGCTGCTACAAGCGTTTTACCCTCGCCTGTTTTCATCTCCGATATCATGCCGTGATGAAGAACCATTGCACCCACCATTTGCACATCAAACGGACGTAGTCCAAGAGTCCTCTTGGCAGCTTCTCTGACTACCGCGAAAGCCTCCGGAAGAAGCTCATCCAAAGTCTCACCATCATCAAGTCGTTTTTTAAACTCGGCCGTCTTATCTTTAAGCTGCTCGTCTGACAAAGGAATTATGGATTCTTCCAAAGAATTGATTTTCTCAACTGTTCGCATGTATCTTTTTACAATTCTGTCGTTATGCGAACCAAAAATAGATTTCAGAAAACCAGATAACATCCATATCTCCGTTGTACAAGCAGCTTATTGTAATGAAATTCTTACAACAAATACATTAAAAAATTATAAGCAAGATTTCTTATGCCGATAAAATGTAGAAAAAATAATTTTGGTTCTATAGCCTCATCTTTTTTGATTTTACTTTTTTTCAAAGAATAATTTTGTAACAAAAGCAGAGAAATTCTCGTCTCTGTAATTAAATTTAGCTTCATCACCTTTATAAAGAATGAATTTATAGTCGTTAAATCGTTGAACTTTGAAAAGCGTATTTTGGCATGGCCTAAAAAACATCCGATATCATTTATCGTACGACTTTCCGCAAGCAAAAACGAACTTCAAATATCACAAAACGCATATTATCCTTATTTGTCATAATTAATAGAAACTCCAAAATTTTACTTAAGAAATATTTATTATATCAATCAAAAACTATAATTTTTATGTAAAACATAGTATAGCAAAAAAACAAGTTGTGAATTTAGCTTTGCCAATATAAAATCCGGCATGTTGTAATGATGTAATAATGTATTATGGAGGTAATTTTGTGAAAAAATACTTATATTCGGCACTTCTGTTCGCTTTTGTATTGGGTGTAGAAGCGTCAGATGGAACTTTCGTAGATCATTTGGAAATCCACGCCGGAGAAGGAGAGGTTGTGACAATCGGGCCAGGCTGTACTACCGTTACATTACCCGACACACAAGAATTCGATCAGAATGGCAATCCTCAAGAGATGCGTCTATCTTCTATCTATGAGGCCTTGGACGATTTGCGCGAAGGAAAAAAGGAAAAATTAATGCAATTAATGATGCACCCTAAGTATGGTGACGATATTATTGCTATTGTTAATGCAGCAAGCAATCAAAAATTTGAAGAAATGGAAAGATTGATGGTCGCTGTTAAACAAAAACTCGATAGAGATCAAGCGCAAAAACAGAATCTATCTCCTATTGATGGAACTCATTGTGTTGCAGATAAAATTGGAAAGCAGACACAAAAGAATGAGATAAATGAAGGAAGACGCACCACATTAGAGAAACTTAACCTAGTATTTCATGAAGAAACAGGCCATTGGATGGACGAATTCATGATACAAATTCTTCCAAATAAAAGCGATTCGACTATATTTTGCTTAATTGATGATCCACAACGTTTAACGACAATTGATCTAATGCTGCTCAATGCGCATAATGGCACTTTTTCGATTCCTCGGAGGGCGTATTCTTTGTTTCCTGCTTTATTTGATGATCAAGAGAATTTTACATTCAGATTAGCCCTGGCATTCGCACAGTACGATAATCTCGATGCCATAAAAGAGGTTACAAAAAATGAAGCACAATGGATAAAGCTAGGACCTCTGGAAAGCATGAAAAATGACATGCGAAACTGGAGCAACTTGACGGAAGAGATTTCTGATTCTCTGGCATTTACAATGTATTTGTTAATTAGGAGCTTGCAAACTAATAATTCTGGTACGGAAGTATTGGATTATCTGCTGAATCTTCGTACGGAATTAATGTATTTTACCGTAAAAAATTCGCCATTGTTGTCATTGGCATTTAGTTATGGAAACACAGAGTCCATAAATTATCTAACTGAAAAAAAAGGATTTGATCCTAACACTGGATTTTCAAAAGGATTTCAAGCTAGCTCGCATGATTATATATTCCCATTAATGGCAGCTTCTTTATGTGAGAGTATGTCAAGCAATCATATAGATTTTCTCACAGCGCACCATGTCGATCTTTTTCAATATTTATCATTAACGGATCCAATGACATTAGCCGTTATAAAAAGCGCTCTAAATGGAAGTGAAAGCTGTAACGAAATTGCTAAAATTAACGCTCTTGCAGTGTTGTCAATTAAAGGTATGGGCTATATGTTCCTTGAGAAACTTATGAAACAAAATGAATTCACTGCAGCAAATTCGCTTCACATACTCGCTGGAGTTGAGTTGAAAAATCAAAAAAGGTTCCCTGTTTGGTTATCCTGGTGGGAAAAAGGCACCCAAATACTAAAATTAAATCTATCATTCACGGAAGAGCACTTAGAGTGGTGGGAAAAACGCAACGCAGGAATACCTATTAAGCTCATTAAGATGGGCATATTAAAGCTTGACGACTACAGAGACGATATTGATAGATTCTTTGCTGACAATTCGAGCATATGGGATCTAATAGGAGAAGCGGCGGGAAGGAATATTACTTCGCAGACCTTGCAGCAAAATGCGTCATCAAACAGCAAAAACTCGCAACAAGAATCGCAGCAAAATAATAATACAACGTATAACGGCTGAAATTACGGTGCGAAATACTCCGAAAAAATCCATGGGAAAAGCAAAAAAGAGAGAAAAGAAAGAGGAAAAGTCCGCAATAGAAACGGAAAAAGAAATTAGACAGCAAAGCAAACAAAAGGTGGCTGGTTGGCTGATAGATCACGGTTTTCAGTTATCACAAAAAAATGTACCTGGCTTTCTGGCGTTCGAATTATTTAGAGCGTTGCACGCGTATGTAACTAATGCAAACCTTCAGGGTGTTCAGGAAGGAATAAAGCAAGGAGGAAACGCTATAGGTGACATTCTCAATTTTCAATTAGGTAGCGGGACAACTCTAAGCGATATAGCTGATTTACTGGCATCGGAAGAAAAACCTTCATTTCAGAAAAAAGGAGAGAAACAGAAATGGCAACCAGCTAATAGAAAAAATTCGACTCTAACAGCAGCAATTGAAATAAAAAACCTTCTGGAAGCAGCTGTGACAAAGGGAAATTCTAACCCACAAGGAACCAACATATCGGAAAATAGCGAAAATTCCGAAAATATGGGGAAGGAGAGCTCGGACAATGAGGGTTTATTAGAGCAGAATAGAAAAAATAATGCGAAGTCGACCATCAAATCGAATAAAAAAACAGATACCGTAAAAGAAACTCCGAAATCTGAAGAAAAAATTCAGACTGGCGAAATAGAAACGAAAATCGACAAGGAGACAGAGCTGCACAATCCTCAGGCAGAACCTAAAGAGACTACTCAAACAAAATCAAAAACTTCAGAAAAGAGAACTACACAAGGAGTACTTCCAGAAAAACAACAGAGGAGACAAGAGAAGAAAAAGAAAAAAGAACAGGCAAAGCTAGAAAAAGAGCGCCAAGAGCAACAAAAAGTGCTGGAAAAACAAAAAAAATCAAATAAAGTGGAAAAGCCAGAAGCGGTAAAGAAAGTAGAACAAACTAAAACTGGAGAAGCTGAAAAAATAGAATCAATGGAGAAAACGCAAAAACCGGCAGAACAAAAAGATCAAAAAATTGAAAAAACGAGTAAAAATTTCCAACGAAATAAACTTATACCTAAAAAACAAGGATTACCTCGTTCTCCTTCTTGGAATTTTGAAGATGTCAATAAAGGAGAAAGAAAGAGCATCGAAAATATAATGGGAACGAAAAATGATAAAGAAAGTCAAACGCTGGATCTAGAGCCGTTACAAAGTCCGAACGCAACATTTGATAAACGCACTCAAACCCCAAGAGCATGGCAACAAATACACAGAGTAAATCCGCCAAGATTACAATTTTTTCATGATGAAAAACAAAATGTTTCTGTAGATCCTACTCCTCCAAAAAATAAAAATTCACTAATGTCGCCAAAAGATTCTACCGTTTCGATACTTCCAGATACATGGGAGTGTAAAAAATTGTGGGATGAAGAAAATTATCGTGTTTTTGAGGAAGAATCGAAAAAATCTAACCCCAATTTGACGCTAACAACAAATAATGAGCAAAATATATTACATTACTACGCCAGATTCGGGAAAATAGGAGAAATTGAGAATTTATACGCAACTCATTCTGATACTTTTAAGCAATTGTTAAACTCTCCGGATAATGGAGGTTGGACGCCGTTGCATCTCGCTGTAAAATATGGACATGGAGAAATTATACAATTTTTTGTATAACACGATGCTAACGATCTTATTGTACAAAGTGCTCGTGATTTTGCCCAAAGTAGTTACCGAGATATGTTAGACTACTTCGATGAATAACAAATAGAAGATATTTTTGCTGAGATTTTGTAAATTGTAAGGATTCTCAACTGTTAAGCTTTTGGAATTGAAACACTTTAAAACCAAATATAATTTTATGTTTTTTCATCGATACTGTATAATCCTACGTGTGTTGCTCGATTAGAGTAGAGGGAATCCAATGAAATCAACTGTAGTTGCTGTTATCAATCAAAAAGGCGGAGTCGGAAAGACGACAACGGCTGTAAATCTCGCTACTGCAGTTGCTGCAATCGGAAAAAAAGTGCTTGTGTTGGATCTAGACCCTCAAGGGAATGCCACAACAGGTTTTGGAATGCCTAAAGGACGCGGTCTGAAAAGCAGTTACGGTGTTCTGATCGGCATGACAGACGCAAATGAAGTCGCCGAGAAAACCTATGTCGAAGGGCTTTATCTTATACCATCGACCATTGACCTTTCTGCTGCCGAAATTGAGCTTTTTTCAATGAAAGATCGCGACAATAAGCTAAAAACAGCGATAAAAGATCTCGAATATGATTACATATTTATAGATTGCCCTCCCGGATTCGGTTTTATCAATATAAATGCCTTAAATGCATCGGATAAAATCGTGATTCCTTTGCAATGTGAGTTTTATGCACTCGAAGGACTCGCCCAGCTCTTTAATACAATTCAAAGTGTCCGAAATACTATAAATAAAAATCTCATAATTTCCGGCATAATTCTCACAATGTACGATCGCCGCAATAGTTTGAGCTCCATTATCGCAAATGATGTTCGTTCGCACTTCAAAAATCTGGTTTTCGATACTGTCATTCCACGCAACGTAAGAATAAGCGAGGCTTCATCGCATGGTAAACCTGTTATTTTGTACGACATAAGATCTACGGGAGCGATTTCTTACATTGAACTTGCAAGAGAATTTTTGGCACGCGAAAAAGAGAGTCTGATTAATAAAAAAGAAGAAATGAGTGAAAATAGGATTGCAGAAAATGTCTAATAAAAATTTAGGACGTGGGTTATCCGCTTTTTTGGATTTAGATGGACAAATGGCAAGTCAGGAAAATGGCAATCGTTCTGCGGTCATAAATATTGCTGTTGAAGATATCGTTGCGAATCCGTTTCAACCTCGCAAGAAATTTGATGAGGAAAATCTGAAATCTTTGGCTGAATCAATAAAGCGCAAAGGAGTTTTGCAGCCTGTTCTTGTAGTAAAGTTAGACAATGGCAAGTATCAGTTAGTAGCGGGAGAACGGCGTTTTCGAGCGACAAAAATTGCTGGATTAGCAGAAATTCCGGCGATTGTTACGAAAATAGGCAAAAAAGATCAGTTAGAAATAGCGATTCTGGAAAATATCCAAAGAGAAGACTTGAATCCTATCGAAGAAGCAGAAGCCTATAAACGACTCATGAATGAATTTTCTCATACTCAAGAAGAGTTGTCAGAAATATTGGGAAAAAGTCGCAGTCATATCGCGAATATTTTGCGACTTCTTACACTTCCGGAAGATGTAAAAGGCCTTCTTCGAGAAAAGAAACTGACTTTTGGTCATGCGCGCGCTCTTATTAGTGCGGAAAATGCCTCTGAGCTTGCGAAACGCATTGTAGAATCGACGATGAATGTGCGTGAAACCGAAGATTTGCTGAAATCGATTAAAAACAGTCATTATTCCTCAACGACGGACGAATTAAAAAACAAGAATCGATATGTAGATCCGGAAGTATTAAATATCGCACATCAAATTTCATCTATGATAGGTTTGCAAGTCAACATAAAGCTAAAAAACAAAGGAGGTATTGTTGAAATTGGCTTCAAGGATTTCGGAGAGCTTGATCGTTTGCTTGGAAAACTTAACGGCTAGCCTGTGTAAATTGAAAATGTGGAAATGAACCAATGGGAGTAATGAGAGCCGCAATAACTGTCGGCAGCTTCACGTTTCTCAGCAGAGTTATCGGTTTTTTGCGCGAATGCGTTATGGTTTTTTGCTTGGGAGCCGGAATATATACCGACGCATTGCTCGTAGCCCTCAGATTAGCCAATACTTTTCGTCGCATTTTTGCAGAGGGCGCATTTAATTCATCTTTTCTTCCTCGATTTTCGAAAGTTCTAAATAACGAAGGCGAGAAAAGCGCGAATGTAGTTTTAGCCGATGTTTTTCTTGTACTCACAATAATTATTTCGATATTTTGCGCTATTATTTTGGTCTTTTTTCCATCTGTGTTGCAAATAATTCTTTCGGGGTTTGATGTACTTAGCGAAAAATTCCAGCTAACCGTAACTTTGGGAAGAATATGTTTCCCTTATTTGCTTTTCATTTCTCTGGCATCGCTCTTTGCTGGTGTCCTGAACACCGTAAATAAGTTTGCACTGCCATCTGCTGTTCATTCGTTACTCAGTTTGTTCACAATGACAGCAATTTTAATAGGATATTATCTGGATTTATCGCATTTTATTACTGTGCACATAGTTGCTGTTTTCGTTTTACTTTCGGGAATAATTCAATCATTAGTGTTATTTGCATCGATAAAACGCAATGGATTTTATATAAAATTAAGATTGAATTTTTGGTCCGATAAAGTAAAAGATATTCTTAAAAATATGATACCAGGAATAATCGGAGCAGGAGTTTGGCAGCTTAATTTGCTGGTCGATACAACAATATCTTCATACCTTCCTACCGGAACAATAACTTGTATAAATCTTGCAGATCGCTTGAACCAATTTCCACTTGGAACGCTCGGAATCGCTCTCAGTACAGCACTTCTGCCCGTTCTATCAAAGCACATAGCCTCCAAAGATTATCATTCAGCCTCAAAAGAATTGGAAAGAGGATTGGTTTTCGCATTTTTGCTCACACTATTTGCAACAACTTTGTTTATAGCTTTGAGCGAACCAACAGTAGCAGTAGCCTTTCAACGAGGCCTTTTTGAAGAAGAGCAGGTAAAAATAACCGCAGACGCCGTTGTTGGTTTTTCGATTGGCCTGCCTGCCTATGTTTTGACCAAAGTCTTTTCTTCTGTGTATTTCGCTTGCGGAGATACAAAATCACCCGTAATTTTTGGAGCCGTATCGGTAATCCTGAATGCCATTTTCTTAATAACTTTTGTACCATTCCTAAAATACTTTGGTTTAGCGCTTTGTACGTCTCTTTCGGCTATTACCAACGCAATGATGTTGATCATTTTTTGTAATAGAAATATAACACCAGAGTTAGGCGGAAAATTTTTCGCGAATATTTTTGCCCAAATCTGCGCTTCTCTCGCAATGTATTTTGCTCTTGATCGATTGAAATACATTTTGTGGACAACCGAAACGGGAACATCGATTATGAAATGGCCAATATACGGATTATTTGTTGCGATAGCGCTTATAACTTTTGTAGGCACAACAATGATCATTCTAAAGCTTCTAAATCAAAGCAACTGGAAGCTGTGGCAAAAAGAATCATGGCAATAACACATTAATTACAAAATATAGTCTATAATTAATATTGCAATTTAATATTATTTTTGCTACTCTATAATTACGTGAATGTAAGCGATATTGCAAAAATTTAGTTTTACGGTTGTTAGTTAACTTTGTTTTTATTTGTTAATGATATATGTAAAAGTAAATACTAATAGGAATAAAGCAAATGAAAGAAGATTATTTAGAAGCCGTGTCATTGATCGAAAGATTGCACAGACGTTATTTGGAAGTAATTAAGTCAGAGTTAGATGCTCTTAAAATAGATGATATAAACAACGTACAAGCATTGGTGTTGTATAACTTGGGCAATGATCAAATCTCCATAGGTGAACTCACTACCAAAGGCTGTTATCTTGGTTCAAATGTGTCATACAACCTGAAAAAAATGCTTCAGAACGGATATGTTGAGCAAACGACGTCCAAGCATGACAGAAGATCTTATGTAATTAAGCTCTCTTCAAAAGGAATGTCGCTTTGCAGAAAGTTGGATGCCGCTCTTGATAGACATGTATCCGCACTCAAAGAGCAAGGAACGGAAGACATGGCAGCGTTGGTACAGACATTGCAGAAACTGGAGCAATTCTGGAGCAATATATCTGTCCAAAGAACAAGATTCGCTCCTTCAAGAAGCAGATAGCAAATAAAAACTTGAAGCAAATTCACTAAGTTCTTTTCAGTACAAAAAGCAATAGTTGTTTGCGAGAAGAGCTTGGTGAATGAATTTTTTATGCCCTGTCCCCTACTCTCCTGCTCTGGAAATTGCGTCCTTTAATTCGTTCACCGTTGGTACTTCGGAAAGCAAAATTCCGGTTCTGGCTTTTGGACCAAAAATTATCGTAAAAGGTATGCCGACTCGTCCATGATCTGTAATAATCTTCATAAGAAAATCATTTTTCTTCGTCATATCCCCTTCCACATATAAAATATTTTTCTCTTTTATCAGCTTTTGTATTTCCCCATTATTCAGAACATTGATTTTGTTATATTTGCACGTTAAACACCAATCCGCCGATACATTAAATATGATAATTCGGCTTTCCGATAAGCTCCCTTTTATAATCCTTTCAATACGTTTGTTGCTTTTTTCCAAAAAATCCATTGAAGTATCAATTCTGTTCGTAAAAAAGCTCAGAATCAGACAGATGACGGCAAAAATATAAAACTTTTTGATAAAAAGAACAGCAGCAAAAACGAATAATGATAAATAAACCGAAAATACTTTTAGTCCGATATGCTCCAACATGAGATACAAAATCCAAGCAAGAGTTATAACCACCCCGAAATTAGCCACCATCTTCGCCACATTACTGTATTTTCCGATCCCTTGAGGCATTGATATATTAGGTACAACCAATGCGAAGATATACGGTAGAGAAAATCCTGTAGCCATCGCAATAAATACCGTAATCATCATTGTCATACTTCCTTGAATTGCAAATGCAGCTGCAGTTCCAAGAAAAGGTGCGGTACATGGAATAGCAATAATTGAAGCCACTATGCTTGATATAAAATTCTCCAAAAAAATTTGATGTTTTTTCGATTCAATAATCTGAAAAGAGATTGGAAAGGACAAAATCTCAAACGAATACAAACTAAGAATAAACAAAATAGCAGCGACAATCTTCAGAAAATTCAAATTCTGAAAATGCATTCCCCAACCGATACTTTCTCCTGCGACTTTTAGCAAAGCCAGAAAAATCGCAAACGCGCAAAAACTCGTGTAATTACCAACAATCGTTCCCCATATAGCGGCTTTTCTATTTGCAGCAACGAACGACCGCATTTTCATGAGAATAACCGGCAAAACACACGGCATGAGATTCAAAATCAATCCGCCAAGCAACGCCAACAGCATTATAAGGATGATACTTTTACTTGAATTATTCGAAGAATTGCAAGAATCAAAAACAATTGTTAAATCTTTAGAAATAATCGTACATATATTGCTGCACAAAGGCATTTCTATTGATAATTTCAGGCTGCATTTTCCGTTCTTCGCATAATTAACATGAAAAGGCATTGAATATTCAGTCGGTGATATCTTATTTATTTGCTTATCAAATGCACAACTTTCAACATTTTCAGATTCAGCAACCGTTATTTTAGGCGTTTTAGTAAGTTTCCAATCTTTTGGAATTGAAAAAAACAATTCAGATTCAACTGTCCCTTCCGCAATCGCGACACTTTTATACGACACTCTGCAATCTTCGGAAATTCCCGCGAAAACTCCGAAAGAAAGCACTAATGTGCTTATTATTAGTAAAAGGTCAAATATTTTTGCGATCTTTTTCATTTTAGTAAAAATTTAACATAAACATCATATAATATGTATTGTAACACGGTGAAATATATGAGTAACGTTAAAAATGACATTGAAAATCTGACAGGAAAGATTCTTTTAGCAACTCCTGC
>CADBNZ010000042.1 GCA_902796155.1 uncultured Pseudomonadota bacterium | reverse complement strand
TTTGTTGAGGTTATATGGCTAAGAAAATTGTGGGTTATATAAAACTGCAAGTACCGGCTGGGAAAGCAAACCCTTCGCCTCCTATTGGCCCTGCATTAGGTCAAAGAGGTTTAAATATTATGGAATTTTGTAAAGCGTTCAATGCGCAGACACAGTTGTATGAAGCCGGAACTCCGCTTCCTGTAATTATTACAGCATACGGCGACAGAACATTTTCTTTCATTATAAAATTGCCTCCTGTTTCCTATTTCTTGAAGCAAGCAGCGGCTATTACAAAAGGCGCTTCGGCTCCAGGAAGAGGCGGAAAATCAGGCAGTGTAACGATGGCGCAAGTTCGTGAAATTGCCACGAAAAAAATGAGAGATTTGAACGCCAATGATGTTGATGCGGCTAGCATGATGGTCATTGGATCTGCTCGTTCGGTGGGTTTGGAGGTTGTACAATAATGGCTTACGCAGGAAAAAGATACAGAAAAATGGCTGAAAAGCTCGATGCTGAGAAAAGCTATAAGTTATCGGGAGCTGTGGCTTTTTTGAAGGATAATTCGACCTGCAAATTTGATGAAACCGTAGAAGTTTCTATAAATTTGAACGTAGATCCTCGTAATGCCGACCAAAATATTCGTGGAATGGTCTCTATGCCAGCAGGAACAGGAAAAACCAAGCGAGTCGCTGTTTTTGCGAGAGGAACGGCCGCTGATGAAGCAAAAGCAGCCGGAGCAGATTTTGTCGGAGCAGAAGATCTTGCCGAAAAAATCCAATCTGGAGACATCGAATTTGAAGTTTGCATAGCCAGCCCTGATATGATGGGCGTTGTCGGACGCCTCGGAAAGGTTTTGGGTCCTAAAGGTCTTATGCCAAACCCGAAATTGGGAACTGTAACACCGAATGTCGTTAACGCGATCAAAAACGCGAAGGCCGGTCAAGTCGAGTATCGTCTTGATAAGCAAGGCATAATACACGCAGGCTTGTGTAAGATCAGTTTCGCGAAAGAAAAGATCGAAGAGAATATCAAAGCCTTTGTCGGAGCGGTTGTAAGAGCAAAACCTGCTTCAGTAAAAGGAAATTACTTGAAATCTGTAACGATATCGAGTACTATGAGCGTCGGTTTGAAGTTGGATACCGCTGAGGTATTCACTTTTTAGTCGTTGTTGGGACTATCGAAGACCATCGGTGCCTGAGGATTTTTTCATTCTTGGACTTAATTTCCGATGCAGATGGCTTGATTCTATTTCTCGTCTCCTGAAAAATCTTCGGTACTCCTCGTAATGTGAGCGTTTTTTGTTTAGAGGAAGCTGTGAAGAAAAAAGATCAGAAAACCGAAGTGGTTGCGAAGATTAAGCAAGATCTTGATTCAAGTGAAGCTATCTTTGTTGTAACCCAAAACAAAATGACGGTTGCAGAAACCGAGGATCTTAGAAAGCAATTAAGAGGTTCAGACGGCAGTTATTTCGTGTGTAAGAATACTCTTGCGCGCATAGCTGTTACGGGAACTTCTTATGAATGCGTTTTGTCCCAATTAACAGGACAAAGTGCGCTTGTTTTCACCAAGAACCTTACGGCAACTGCAAAAGTTGTTCAAGAATATGCCTCTAAGAGCGACGGAAAAATCGCTGTCGTTTGCGGTGGATATAGTGGAAAGTTATTGAGCGCAGCAGAAGTAAAAACTCTGTCTCAATTGCCTTCTATGGATGAATTGCGGGCTAAAATTATTGCTGTTATACAGACGCCGGCTCAGCGTATTGCTACGTTGTCGCAGGCTCCTGCAGGACAGATCACTCGTGTGTTAAAAGCCTATTCAGAAAAATAATAAAGGGAGATAAATAACATGGCTGCAAATTTAGATAAAATCGTTGAAGAGTTGTCCAAGCTTACTGTTTTGGAAGCTGCTGAGTTAAGCAAGAAACTAGAAGAAGTGTGGGGCGTTTCCGCTGCTGCTCCTGTTGCTGTCGCCGCTGCAGGTGCTGCTCCGGCCGCTGCCGCCGCTGAAGAAAAGACCGAATTTGATGTCGTTTTGACCGATGCGGGTAGCTCTAAGATCGGTGTCATCAAAGTTGTAAGAGAATTGACCGGCCTTGGATTGACAGAAGCAAAAACTGTCGTAGAATCTGCTCCAAAAGCGATCAAAGAAGCAGTTTCAAAAGATGAAGCAAACAAAATGAAAGAGAAATTAGAAGCTGCAGGCGCAAAAGTCGAGCTGAAATAAGCTTTTCATTATTTTTTTCCTCTTCAAACACGGCACGATATATATTCGGCGCCGTGTTTTTTGTGTGTTTATTGGTGCCGATTGAACGCAAGAAGCGTTTTTTTCTTATATCTTTAGTCCGTGCAAATAGAATAATGCTTCCACATACTTCTTCTCAGGTGCAAAGTCAATAACGGGGATCTCTTGAGATATTTCTGTAGTATCCCCACAAGCATGCATCCAACGAATTGGAAGATTTCGCTCTTTCAGTAAATCTAAATCGCTATTTGTATCTATTATTATATGTTCGTTTGCTGATATTGCGCCCTCTATTTGAAATAACTCTTCAGGAGTAGTCCAACTATCAGAAAATGCACCCCATTTTATACTCAACATAACAAATTGCCTCAAGAAATTATCATCTATATTTTTTTCTTTAAGAGTATTTTGTACAGCTTCTGTTCCTAACATTTTTTCTATTTCAGTTATCCCCATTCTATCGAATTCTTTAGCATCTGACGGCAATCTATCTTCTTTATAAGGCTCTTTTGCTATTTCAAGACCTTCTGTAAAGTAATCCAATGCGTTTAAACACTTTCCGCTTTCTATTTTTCGATCTATCGATAGTTTTATTTTTGTGACCATAAGCATCAAATATTTTTCTGCCCTATCCAAAATCGGAAAGAATGTATTTCTCATAAAAACATTATCGGCCATTAGACTGAATTGCAGCCTACTAGCCTTAATACCAAGTAAATCATGGATCGCATGTCCTATCTCGTGCGAGTAAATATAGGTATCATTGCTTATTGAAGTTGTTATAGCCAACCCATTAGGGTAAATTGCTGTTTTTTCAGTTAATAAGTACGGTAAAGTAAAATGACAGTGGGTTTCTGAAATAGAATCGCTGTAATGTTTTCCATCTTTAAGCTCAAGTCCCAAAATCAAATAATCTCCGAAGTCTTTTTCTTCAAATTTTTCGCTTCTTGTGAGACGAACTTCAAATTTCGGATTTATGCTTTTGCGATACTCCAAGGCAGCAAGAAAAGATACAATACGCTCTCTGTATTTACGAGATTCAAAAGCATTGGTGACTGTTTTGAGAACGAATTGCCGATAAGTTTCACTTCTATCAAAAAAATCCCTTTCTTCTTCTCCGTCTTCTAATACTGTAGGAGCGGAATATAAAAATGCTTTAAAAGCTTCTGACAATTTTTCTCTGGAATCGAGTAGTTTATGGAAATAAAAAATACGATCTGGCTTATCAGGAAATACTCCTCTTAGAATGGACTCAGTATTTATGACCATAACTTTGCCCAAATCTACCCTACTTTCTATAAGTGCAGGAGGAACGTCCTGTAAATCTGTCAAAGAAGATAACGGAACTGCGAATTTTCGACATCTCTCGAGATATTCCGAAGCATCCATAGGAGAAATGGAAAATGAACTTTCAGCAAAAATTGAAAATATAACAATGAAAAAATATAGAAATCTGGTCATTTCCTATTCCGACACAACTAATTACTGAATCAACTATTACGAAAAAATTTATAAAACAAGAAATACTAAGGTAGAGCGATTATAAATTTTGGTGAATAACTGTCAAGAAGCGATGTTTTATTTACACCTACCCTACCCCAACGCCAAAAGCACATTTGCAAAGCATTTCGCTATATTTTGATAAAAAAACAGAATGACCTAAATACCTTTGCTCGCCAAAAATCTGTCAGCTTCAATCGCAGCCATACAACCTTGTCCTGCAGAAGTTATGGCCTGTCTGTATATCGCATCGCAAACGTCTCCAGCTGCAAAAACGCCGTCTACCGAAGTCTTTACAGTGCCATATTTTGTGACTATGTAGCCTGCTGCATCCAAATCTATCTTACCTTTAAAAATTGTCGTATTCGGTTGATGGCCAATAGCAACGAAAACTCCATCTATCTCTTTATATGAAACTTCGTTGGTCTTTGTATCACGCAATTTCAGCCTTGTTACTTTATTTCCATCGCCTTCGATCTCGCTCAAAACAGTATCCCACACAACATTTACTTTTGGATCTTCAAAAAGGCGTTTCTGCATTATTTTCTCAGCTCGTAATGCATCTCTTCTGTGGATAAGCGTGACAGATTTAGCAAAATTGGTTAGGAATATCGCTTCTTCAACCGCAACATTGCCTCCGCCAACTACTGCAACATCCTTATTCCTGAAAAAGAAACCATCGCATGTAGCACAAGCTGATACTCCTCGACCACGATATTCAGTCTCTCCAGGAATGCCAAGCCAACGTGCTCCTGCTCCGGTAGCGATTATTACGGTTTTGCTTTCGTATACAGCGCCAGATTCGCCTGCTGCCTTGAATAATTTGCAGGAGGAATCCACAAGTACAGAAAAATCAATCGACGTAACTGTATCGCAAATTATTTTCACTCCCATAGATTCTACTTGCTGTCGCATTTGCTCCATAAGTTCTGGACCGGAAATTGAAGATGAGAATCCAGGGTAATTCTCTATTGAGGAAGTTATCATTAACTGTCCGCCTTGCTGCGCACCAGTAATAAGATGTGTCGCACGTCCTGCACGAGCTGCATATATAGCCGCCGTATAACCCGCAGGACCACTGCCTATGACCAAAACATCCGCGATATTTGTTGTTTTCATAACCTTTCTCACATCAAAATCTACTGTGTAGATGCAATTATTCTTATATAATTTTTCCCATGCTATATAAAATTTATCTTTATTAAATAAGTAATACAAGCTAAAAAGAAAGGATCAGAAATAAAGGATCCCCACCGCAAACAACATAGAATTATCCCTTGGTTAAAAATTTAAGAGCATTATTCTCTACCCATTAACGGCGGTTTTTAGTTCCTCGTTTAATTCCTTCTGCAATTCAGTTTCCTGCTTATTTTCCTCGTTTTTATATTCGTACAGAAGTTTATCGGGTGCAATGCTGTCGTCGCATTTCGTTGGCAAAGAGCATATAACGTAACTGCCTCCTTCTGTGTCTGAATTGACGCTCAAAGTTCCTCCGTGTTGTTCTATTAGTGAGCGAACAAGCAACATACTTGCGCCTTTGGACTCCAAAATTTTGCGGATATGGGCTCGTACAGGAGCATTCAGAGGATGTCTTCGTTTTAAGCCAATTTTATATGCATTTGTGTTTTCATGTTCTATTCTTTGATCTTTAACGATTATTTTTACACCATTTTCGCCATCTACAATCGTTCTGACTTCGATTTTTCCATCTACTGGGCTGGCTTGAATCGCGTTTATCAGAATATTAAACAAAAATTGCTTAACGCGCTTCCTATCACCGTTCATTTTCATGTTCGGATTTTCGAACAAAGTCTCTATAGTAACATTTTTATCATGCGCTCTTTTTTCAACTATAGATATTGCTTCGTTTATTACATCTTTTACTACAAATGTTGACATTTCCAGGTTTGTTGAGCCTATATCAACAAGAACCATCTCGAGAAGATTGTTGATTAACTGATGCAATTGATTAGATGAATCAAGAATATATTGACAGTATTCTTTTTGCTTTTGTTTTAGAGCTCCATAATATTCACGCGAAAGAAGCTCTGTGAATCCCATCAAACAATTTATAGGCTCCTTTAATTCAGTAGAAATGCCGGAAACAAACTCATACCGTAGTTTGTGAGCCTCTTTCAGGGCAATATTTTTCTCCATCATAGCTTTTTCAACGGTGCAAGTGTCAGTTATATCTATAAAACTGAGCATATGTGCGCCATCCGGAAGAGGAATATACGAAAACAGCACAACCGAATCATCTTTGCTCATCAAACGTCCTGTTTTAGGCGTTCTATCTGTCAGACTACTGATCGCATTTTCCTTAAATTCCTGCCAATTTTCTCCGTAATCTATTTTCTCTCTCAGATGTTCGAGCAGATCGGAAATATGCATACCTTTTATTTCGTCTACGGTTTTATCTTCAACATTCCATATTTTTAAAACGGAATTGTTAAAGATTTTTACGCGATTATTGCTTCCGTAAACGACAATTCCTTCTTGGAGATGATCGATCGTCTCTTTCTGAACAGCCAGAAGTGTGTTGTTCTTTCTTTGAAGAGCCAAAGAATCTGTAACATCTTCAAAAACGAACAAAAGCCCACCTAAAGGATATGGAGCAGTAAGTCTGCGAAGAGTCTTTCCGTTCGGCAGATGTATAAGCTCTTGCACAGGAGATGTAACAGATGTGAACATAGCTAACTCAGTTTTCTTAAAAGCCTGAAAATCTGCGTATTCTGCCATCTGACGGTTATTGCGACATTCATCGAGAACCTCTGCATATGTTGGTTTCGCGTGAAGCCATACAGTTTCTAATTTCATTAACTTTTGGTAAGCGCTGTTGAAAAATATCAGCCGCGTATTGTCGCCAAATATCGCAATTGCAGTAGAAAGATTATCGAGAACATCGTAATTCGCTTTAATCACTCTATCCAAATTCATGGAAAGATCGTCTTCTTCTGTTATGTCCTAAGCAAAGCCTACAAATGTTCCATTTTCCGCATGTTTCTCGCTTACTACGAGTTTTTTCCGTACCCCATCAACTACGGCAAATTGAGCAATAGATTGGTCACGATTGCATTTCTTTGCATTTTTAGCCAAAGAATGTCCTTGCCCAAACAAAGTTCCCGGAATAAGCGGAACATTATGGGCCAGAACTTTTTCGCGGCTCTGTCCGATAGAATCTGCATATCTTTTGTTACAGTAGTCTATTTTGAGATCGTTGTTTCTGCTCCAAACTTGAATAGGCAATTCATCCAGAATTTTATTTCTTTTTGATAAAGCATCTTCGGATTCAAACAGTTTCTTTTCGAGCGATGAAATTAATATAGATACGTTTGTTATATCAGAAGACCATAACAAAGTAGTTTCTACTCCTGAAACGACAACTCGCGAGCCACATATTTTTATTTTTGCCCCTGATTTTTGCGGTGTAACTGTTATGCTAAAAGGACTTCCTACTTTTTTTAATTTATTGAGCTGAAAACTTAGCTCGTTTGCATCCTCTTCCTGAAGAGCGGCGAGAATATCCGATACAAATATATTGGGTGCAAATTTGATACCTAATTCATCTCTGAATTTTTTCGATGATCCTATATATTCATTTTCTTCATTCCAAGCAATCCAGCCACCATTTGCGGAAGTAAGCACAGCCTGATAATGGCATAAAAATCCCTGAATTTAAGTAATTCATATCGAGAATTATACACACAGTGCAATAATATTACAGAGGCCAACATAAAGCTGAAAATTGGCAATAAATTGGATGTTGAGAAGATTAAACTAATGATCCCGAGTATAACAAGAAATAAACTAAGCAAATCTGCTTTGGACCACGTTTTCATACCAATTCTTACATACGCAACAAAAACTATAAAAACATTTTCGAAGAACTAAGCATTAATTTATATAATTCTGTTCGTTAGCTTAGCCATCTTTATGACGATATAATCTTTTTAAGAAAAAAAACAAATAAAATTTTAAATAAAAATTCTGTATTAACCAAAAATTAACCATTTTTTGTTATTATAGACTATGTTGTTGATCAGTTTTTGCATTTAATTGCGTGTATCTATTCATAGTTATCCTGTAATTGTTGTTAATTTGCTCTGATATATAAGGAATTATTCGTTTTTTTGATTCTTTATGTTTTTGCGTTTTTGTAAATCAAAATAGAAAAGAGAAGGAGATCGATTATGAAAAATCAAGCATTAATTTTTGCAGTGGGAACGTTGTTTTTCGGACATGTATATTCATCTGAACCACTTACGGAACAAGGCCTTGGACAAATTCCGCAAGAAAATAACACCTTTGCTTCAGAAATTGCCCAATATAGGGTTGCTCATTACCCGACATATGTAAAAACTCCATTAAAACAGAGAAATGTGACAAAAAAGTCACTTGTAACAATAAATTCACAAAACGCAGTAGATATAACTCGTGCTTTTATTGATTCACTGGGAGAAGCCCTTGAAGATACCAATACAGCTGTAGGTGATGGACTTGATACCGCAATCGAGCAATTCAAAACAACTTTAAAAGATCAAAAAGTTATAGCCGGAGAAACCGCGAAAGATTTGATCAACATTCTCAGGCAGAGAGCTGAAGAAATGTTTCCCTCATTTGAGCTTGCATTGTCATTAGACGAAAAAATAAAAAATTTGAAGTTCACAACAAGCCTTAGTGGGAAATTAGAACCAGTACAAAGAGAACCAAGAGAGGTTTGTTGCGAGATTTTATCTTGCATTCTCAGTACTTCATATGACTACTTTCAAAGACAACAAACTACAAACCAAGCTGCCTACTATTACTATCCTTCGACTGGCGCACCTTCTAACATAAGCACTGGTAGCTTGCTGCCGACACAAACAGGCACTAGCGAGATTTAGGTAACAGGCTAAAACTCCTCTTTATGGTAGACGTAATCTGCGAGGGCTGTTTCTTTTAGAAAAAAGAACCACTATAAGAAATAGTTGGTTTCAATGATAAAAGCCTTCGCAGTTCTACTTATTACCTTGCCTCGGATGCCTTTTTTTCTCCCTAACCTTCTATCCTAAGCAATTAAGAATTGATTATGTTTATATTTTCTCTCTTATAGGTCGTCCCATTAAGTAGTCGTTTTCAGCTCGTTCGCATTGAAATAGGTATTCTTTTCCTGTTTCAATTTTTTCTGTCGATACAACCTTTAAGAATGAATTTGTTTTTGCATGTTTGCTGTCTTCTGCCAGAATAGTTACTTTTTTCCCAATATATTCCTGCAGTTTGTTATGAAGGATTTCTTGGGCAAGCGTTTTTAATTCACGAACGCGCTCATGAGCAACTTTTCTGTCGACTCCAGGCATTTGTGCGGCTGGTGTTCCTGGTCTTTTGGAAAAAGGAAAAGCGTGAAGCAACGTTATTTGCGCCTCCTTCAAGAGTTTTTTTGTATTCATAAACATTTCATCCGTTTCTGTCGGAAACCCACAAATTATATCCGCTCCGAAAACTACTTCATTGCGCACATCAAGAATTTTCGCGTTTTTTTCTATCACTTGTTCACGAGAATGTCTGCGCATCATCCTTTTTAAAATCAAATTATCTCCTGATTGAATGCTTTCATGAATATGCGGAAGTAATCGTTCTTCGTTGCCTATTATTTTTATCAAATCGTCGTCGATATCTGCGGGATCAAGAGAAGAAAGCCCCAGTCTTTTTACTTCCGGCGCATGCCGCAAAATGTAATTCACGATATAAGCTAAATTTTTTCGAGGCGTCATGTCTCGTCCATACGCAGAAATGTTTACGCCGGTCAAAACAATATCTTTGTAGCCTTTTTTTATGAGATTTTTCGCTTGTTCAACAATATCATCTTCATCAAAACTTACATTTGCGCCTCGAGTTATTCTTACAACGCAGTAAGTACATTTTTGATCGCAGCCGTTTTGGATCTGCAAAAATCCGCGAATTTTTTTAATCTTCGATTTCTCTGAAATGATTTGCTGCTTACTGTCATTATTAATGCGCGAATATTTTTCATATTCGTCTTTTGATAATTTTATATTGTTAGAAATAATTCCGACGACTCCGTCCATGCTTATATAAAAATTCGGATTTAGTTCAGCTGCGCATCCAGTAAGAATTATTTTTACTTCATTATTTTCACTGTACAATCTACGAATTGTTTGGCGTAATTTCCGTTCGGCTTCTGCCGTAACTGCGCACGTATTTATTACTGTGAAGTCATCGAGTCCCAATTCTTTCACAAAATCTTCGATTATTTCAGATTCGCATGCGTTTAGTCGGCATCCGAAAGTTATTACGTTGCTTTTCATATTTTTTCCATTTCCAAAAAAAGAGATTTGTGAAAATTTAACCTCTCGCCGAAAAAGCGGTAAACAAAGTTGCGTCATCGAGATAATCCAATTCACCACCGATTGGAATCCCATGAGCAAGTGATGTGATTTTTATATCTTTGTTGTCCTTGAAAAAATTTCGTATGTAATGATTTGTTGTTTGTCCTTCAACAGTGGCACTAAGCGCAATTACTATCTCGGAAACTTTATCTTCTTCACAACGCTTGTTTAAATGTTCGAGCTTCAAAACTTCCGGTCCTTTGTTTTCAAGAGATGAAAGCAAGCCATCCAACACATGATAGAGCCCTTTAAAGCAAAAAGTCCTTTCTATAGCCCAAAGGTCTGCGACGTTTTCGACAATACAAATCGTATCTTTTTTTCGCGAATTATCGGAGCAGATCGAACAAACCTCACCGCTAAAGCTATCAACGTTAAAACATTTCGGACACGTTTTTACAGTCTCAGAAACTTTGCGCATGCTATTTAAAATCGGTTCGAAAATGTGTTTTTTATTTTTTATCATGTGAACTACAATTCTTCTTGCCGACCTTTGCCCCAATCCTGGCAATCTCGATATTTTTTGAATCAGTGTTTCTATGTCCGGTCCCATTTTCAGCCTTTTAATTATTTAAATTAGTAATCAAAAAATTTTTCGAACGCATAAGCGACTACAGCCTGCTTATCCAACATCAAAACATCACTTTTATTTATTATTGAAATAATTTCTAAAATCTTTTTCACTTCTTTCCCAACGGAATTGTTAGTTTGCGTAAATCCATAATCTGCAATTCCATTCAATTGCTCAATATACATGTGAAAAATTTTCAGCAAACTTTCTTTTATGATTCTGAAATTATTGTTTGCTTCACTATCCATTATATATTGTAGAGATTTTTTATCTTCAGAACGAAACGTTTTCAATAACGCATTAAAAATCTCGACTCCGTTGTGCTCCTTCAGATATATCGCATAACCAACCGAGCCATTTGCGATTTTTGCCAATTCTTCAGCTTCGTTTATACCCATATTTTTCAAAACAGATTCAACTTGATTATCTTTCAGCGGGTTAAAATGGATTTTGCAAGCTCTGGAAAGCAAAGTCCTTGGAATCCTGCCCGTATTTTGGCATATCATTATTATTGCTGTGTTTTTTGGAGGCTCCTCTAAAATTTTCAGCATGGAATTGTATATGTTTTTGTTTAGATTCGACGCATTTTCGATGATTACCACACGCCACTTGGACATTGTCGGTGTTTTTCGAATCTTTTGCATTAATTCGCGAGTTTCATTTATAGATATAGACTCGTCTGACTGCTCCAAAATAAAAAAATCAGGATGGGTGCGTGAATCAATAAGATGATGAATGCCGTTATCTTCTGGAATATCCAAAGAATCATTTGAAGGTACAACTCCGCTTAGCAAACATTTCGCAAATTTCTTGGCAACGCTCGCTTTTCCTACTCCAAATGGTCCGCAAAAAATCCATGTCGGAAATATTTTTTCAGAAACTATTGCATGCGCAAGTTCCTGTTCGATTTTTTCATGGCCTAATATCTTCATATTTTTGATTAACGAACTCATATTTTTTATGGCGATCAATTTTATTAGATGATAGTATCAGACTCTAGGAATGTTAACAAATTACTTTTATTGTGGTGGTGTATAGATTATGAAAAAAATAGCTCTTGTTACGGGTGGAACTCGAGGAATTGGCGCAGGTATCTCCAAGGCGCTCAGAGAAAACGGTTATTTGGTTGCGGCGAATTATCATAAAGATCATGAGGCCGCGGAAAAATATCACAATGAAACAGGAATCCCTGTCTTCTCGTGGGATGTGTCCGATTATGAATCCTGCCAAAAAGGAATCGAGAAAGTATACGAAGAACTTGGCGGCACAGTTGACGTTCTCGTAAACAATGCAAGAATTACTCGCGACTCTATGCTTCATAAAATGGATCCAGCTGCATGGAATATCGTAATCTCGACAAATTTGACGTCTGTATTTAATATGTGCCGACTTATTGTTCCGACCATGAGAGATAAAAAATTCGGAAGAATCATTAACATAAGTTCAGTGAACGGGGTAAAAGGCCAAGTCGGACAAGCTAACTATTCAGCAGCGAAAGCCGGTACATTAGGTTTCACAAAGGCTCTTGCGCAAGAGTCCGCCAATAAAGGAATTACCGTAAATGCTATAGCTCCGGGGTACATCTCAACAGATATGACAGAAGTTATCAGAGATGATATAAAAGAAAAAATAATAGCAGGGATTCCTATGGGCAAATTTGGCACGGTAGAGGAAATCGCGAATACCGTTTTGTTTTTGGCAAATGATAAATCTTCTTTCGTTACCGGAATTACGCTTAACGTAAATGGCGGACAATATTTTTAGAGGTGAATTGAAATGGAAAAAGGACGAACTTTTGAAACAGTTGTAGGTTTGTTTGTATTAATTGTTGCGGTTTTCTTTTTTTGTTACGTATATCAAAAATCAGGATGGGTAAAATCCGACGGAATTGTTTTAACCGCCCATTTTGACAGAGCAGACGGACTTACTGAAGGAACTGATGTAAAAATCAGCGGAGTTCGTGTTGGAAAAGTTTTGAGTACATCAGTTGACCCTGATAATTTCATGGGAGTTGTGAAATTTTATGTTTCAAGCAAAATCAAACTTCCGAAAGACAGCAGTGCGTCGGTGTTAAGTGATGGTCTTTTCGGCGGAAAATATCTTGCGGTTATTCCCGGCGGAGAAGATGAAAATCTAAAAGATGGTGATTCTATCGAAAACGCGACAAGTGCTGTAAATATCGAATCGCTAATCAGCAGTTTTTTGTTTTCGAAGGACAAAGATAAGGAAAATAAAAAAGATTAATTCGGATTTCTGATTTCTGAAAAAATAATATGGAGGGAAAAGAAACGGAAACGGCGAATCAGGAGCATTCTTTGAAAATAGGATGCCATTTGTCTTGCGCAAAAGGATACGCAGCTATGGGGCGAGAAGCTCTTGCGCTTGGTGCAAATGTTTTTCAATTTTTTTCGAGAAATCCGCGCGGTTCAAAAGCAAAATCGGTTTCTGAAAATGATATTCAATCTTTAATTAACATACTAAAAGAAAATAATTTCGGAAAGCTGTTAATACATGCGCCATACACGCTGAATATTTGTTCAAATGATCCGAGCATAAAAGAAATAACGCACAAAATAATATCAGAAGATTTGCGAACTCTCGAAAAATATCTTCCAGGAAATTTGTACAATGTCCATCCAGGATACAGGCGCGAACAGAGTTTGACGGAAGCGATTAATTCAGCAGTGGTGATGTTAAATGATCTTATTGAAGGCTCGCAAAATACTGTTTTCTTGCTGGAAACAATGTCAGGAAAAGGAACAGAAGTCGGATCGACATTTGAAGAGCTCCGAACGATCATTTCTGAAATGAACTATCCCAAAAATGTTGGCGTTTGTTTAGATACATGCCATGTTTTTGCCGCAGGATATGACATAATCAATAACTTGGATTCTGTTCTTGATGAATTTGATAAAATCATAGGGCTATCAAAACTTTTTGCGATACGTTTGAACGATAGTTTAACGCCCTTTAGCAGTCACAAGGACAGACATGCTCCGCTTGGAAAAGGTTGTATAGGAATAAATGCAATAGAGCGGTTTATAAATCATAATGCTTTGCGAAATCTTCCTTTTTATTTGGAAACTCCCGATAATGAAGGCGCCCACGCCGAAGAAATCAAACTGATCAAGTCACTTTACAGATAGATTTTATGTCGCTCATTATAATTTCTTTCCTTTTTCTTAACTATTTTTAGTTAAAGGTAATTCAGATAAGTTAGAGATGTTTTATAATGTTAAAATTATCGACAAATTATATGAAAAGTTGCGGGGGGGGTATTTGGTCTCTTGCGCAGGATATTGCCTGCAAAAGATCACCACAAAGGCGGCATTTTAATTGAGTTCACTTTCAGTATTCCATTATGTATCATGCTACTGTTTTTCATAAATGATCATTATCGATTTTATGAATTAAAGAACAAAGTAAAAAACTCTGCATATTTTGCTGCAAGTATGCTTCAACAAATAAAAAACACAAAATCAGATAAGCAATTAACAAAAGAAGATTTCGGACGAATAGCGTATGCAAGCTGTTTAAATTTTTTCCGTACAAATACTATGTTTACTCCTTGGCCGTTTGGAGTATTTTATGATACAACTTTTGCATATGTAAAAAAGATAGACAGCGGTACATACCAATATCAAATGACTTGGGCCTGTACATTAGAAGGCACTTCACCAAGTGGAATATATACACAATGTGGAAGTGTGGTAACAAGAACGCAAGCTCAAGTAGAGGCAATACATCCTGATTTAGTTTGTAATAATATCGGAGAAGAACGAGTGCTCATAAGTTGCTATTATAGAAAACACCATATAGGCTTCAAAAACAAAGGCCAACTCGGATTTTTTATATTAGAGCCCAAAACTATGATAGCTACCAATGGGAGAACGGCAATTTTTTTCATGTATGACCTGGTAATTACACCAAAGCCAGGATTGTTTCCTGCGAAAACGAGTTCATAAGAACAGTTTAGGAGTACTTTTTTAGATAGAGGAAGACTTCTATTTCTTCCAGTTCCATCACTTCTCCTGCTTGAACGTAATGTTACTGTGTCCGAGGAAGCTGGCTATGGCAGCGATTCCGGTAACCGCGATACCCCCGATGTATTTATCCAGCCATTTGTATGGTTCGGGCATCAGAAACGAGCACAACTCAACCGCAAATGGCAGTGCGACAAGGCTTAAAAGCGCCGTTGTTCCGTACACTATCCATCCTTTCTTGTACTCTTTCCAAAAATTGCCTTTTGTTTTGAAAACCAGATATTTGTGTGCGACAAAAGCCTGAGAAATGGAAATAATATTTCCTATAACATACGAATACATGTACGAATAGCGCAAGTTATATCGCGTGTCCAATATCCACGTAAGCAGAGCATATACCGCATATCCGAATATTGTATTCCATCCGCCCACTACCACATATTCTACAAATTGTTTCTTGCTTATTCGAGCCATTTTTTTCGATTAACTTTCCGATCGACTTCAAATTAACTTTTACTTGGCTGATTTTAGCAGAATTTTTGTTATATTGAAGTCTGTCCGATACATCCGCCCAGCTTAAACGCCTTTACGGCGGTTGCAAGCCCTGTTTTGTCGTCTGTATCAACCATTAATGCGCAAAAAGTCGACTCTCCTGTTGCCGATTGTATCTTCACTTTTGAATAAACTTTCGTAAACTTTTCCACGATATCAGCTTTCTTAGCACCTATAACCGAGTCATAGTCGCCACACATTCCGAGATCGGCTTGAAATGCCGTTCCATGCTCCAAAATATGCTCGTCTGCAGTCGGGATGTGGGTATGAGTTCCGACAACAGCGGATACTCGACCATCCAAAAAATGTCCTAATGCATATTTCTCCGATGTAAATTCAGCATGAAAATCAACAACAATCGCATCAACATTTGCGCCGAGAGTATATTTTGAGAGGATTTGCGAACAGCTTTCGAAAGGGTCATTTCCTATCATGGGCATAAATCTTTGGCCGACAAGGTGTATCACGACAACCTTCTGTCCTTTTGCAGTTCTGCTTTCTGAAACTCCGCGTCCGGGAGTTGTGGCGGCTAGATTATGCGGGCGCAAAAGCCGACTTTCCGTTTCAAGAAACGCGCAAATTCCGTTTTGGTCGAATATGTGATTTCCGCCTGTGAGAATATCAACGCCGATTGCAAAAAATTCATTGGCGATATCCGCGGTTATTCCAAAACCACCAGCTGCGTTGTCTGCATTTACTATTACAAAATCGAGCGCGAATTTTTTCTTTAATTCAGGAACCCATTTTGCAACGGATTCACGTCCGGTTCTTGCATCAACATCTCCACAAATCAGTATTCTCATTTTGCGCGCTCCCTACTTTGCCTTCGATCCTGTTGATGGCACATTATGCGCTATTTTCTGTCCTTTGTAAAAAACTTTGGAGCACTTCTTGAAATCGACATACGGCCTAGTCGATGTAATTTCTCGGATATACTTTTATCAACCAAAGAATAGTATGAAGGAAGGAACGAAATTTTCGATTTCACTTTTGAGGCCGCTTGCTGAACTCTTATGGAGGTATTTATCGGACGATTCGCGACTTTCTTCCATTCGTTGAATACCAAGGAGCAGTAAGGTTTATAGTATTTTTCAGCTTTTGAATGATAATATCCGACGGCATTCGTCCATGTTTTGTACATATTTTTGAGCTGCATAAAATATTTTGAAGCGTATTTGACGTTGCATTGCGGCGTAAATGCTTCTTCCAGATTTTTGAAGGCTTTGCTGTGGTGCATGAGATTAACTTGCATACATCCTACATCTATGTTTCTGATTCCCCTGGCCATGAGGCGTTTTACGGTTGCGATTGCCGCGCTTTTTGTTGATAGAAAATAGCTTTTGCCGTTTGCGCAGATGATCCATGGATAAGGCCGTTTGTGCTTTGCGTTTCCCGTGACGCGTCCTGATTCGACAGTGCCAATCGCCATGAAGAGACGGTGCGGAATGCCATACGCTTTTTCGGCTTTCATTATCTCGTATTCGCAAAGATCGTGTTGAGAAAAGTACTCGCCGTTGGTTTTCTTGTCTGCAGTTCCTTCTGTTAACGAAAAAGATTTGAACGGTAATATGAAAATGCACAAGCAAGTAATCAGAAATAAATTATCTATTTTTTTCGCTCTCATAAAACAATAACTCCTAAATAAATGGACAGGAGCACAAGTTAGATATGTGGAGACAGTGTGTATGTATAAAGCGCCCCTATCCGAAAATATATGGAGCGAAAATCATGCCATCTGACGCGAAATTAAGTATTTTTTGCTGAAGGAAGGGCTTTGTTGGCGCGAAAAGTTAATTTGCGGATGATAAGGGCTGTAATTTTTAAGGTTTCATCAATGATTTTCAACGAAAAAGCGGCAATAATTGCCGATTGAAATCGGTGTTATGGCATTTATTGAGGATGAACAAGGCGAATAAGAGATTTTTTACACTGGATTCTTCGCTTTGCTCAGAATGACGGCGATGATGGGAATGTCTTTAGGGTATCTTAAGGATATCTTAAAGAGTTGGATTAAAAAGATGGAAAGCCTCATTCCTTTTCCTCGTCATCCTGAAAGAGCGTAGCGATTGAAGGATCCAGTACAAGAAAACATCATAGTAGTGCTTCCAGCTTCTTCATTCTCTTTGGTTATTCGAAGGAGCAGCAGTAGCAAAGTTAAGCATTGTTCGTCTAAACCATAATCATAAACTGTGCTGGCATGATGATTTTGATTACGCCGCCGTATGCGCATGTCAATGTACTGTTGTTGCTAATTAGTGGGCCCATTTTGGAGACTACTGTCGGTTTTTCAGGAATCCATGTTCCGACGGGTACAGGCAGGCATGGGCCTGGCGTGAGGACTCCGAAAGCTGCGGATGTTAGTGCCGCTGTAACAGGGTTTAATATGCTCATGCAAACACCGAACGGAACGATGTTCAAAAACGGTACACAATTGATTGTTGTTCCCATTGGGCCGCTTTTGCTCATTACCATTGATGGCAGAAAAGTAAGTGGTGTAGGTGCTGCTCCGAAAGGGCACTGAGCTATTGCTCCGATACAAACTCCCAATCCCATATTATTTTTTCCTCATTCTACAAAGCGATATGTATATCTTATTATTGTGTTTTTTTATGAGTTATTCAATCGATTTTATTTAAAACTTAAAGCAAATTAAGCAAAAATCGTCTTTGAGATAAAATTGAGAAGAAAAATTATAAAAACCTCTTGCCAAATGTTATTTTAGCATTATATTTCTCATAACGAACATTGTCGATGTTCTGATTTTATAGCAAAAATAAGAAGAGAAGTTTTTATGACAAAGCACAATGATGGTGATGGAATTTTTGCGCGCTGGATGCCTGAAATAGTGTTATCTTTGCTCAATGGTTATTCATGGCGTTCGCTTTTTTGCGATATAAGAGCTGGTTTGCTTGTTGCGGTTGTGGCATTTCCGCTGTTTATGACGTTTGCGATTGCGTCTGGAGTCGCTCCGAACATAGGTATAACGACCTGTGTTGTCGCGGGAACAATCGCTTGTCTATTCGGAGGTGCGAAATTCCAAATAGTCGGCCCGACAGGCGCTTTTGCAATGATTGTTTACGACATAATCAATACAAAGGAATTCGAAGGGATGACTTGCGCGCTGATTATGGCAGGAATCATGATGATAATTTTTGGAATTACGAAGATAGGCGATTTGATTCACTATGTGCCATATCCTATAACAGCGGGCTTTACGGCAGGAATCGGACTTTCGATAATGACATCGCAATTAAGCATGTTTCTTGGACTGCACCTTGATAAAAATCCGACTAATTTTATTGAAAGGCTATCTTGCTGTGTCGCAAATATAGATACGATGAATTTTTATTCATTTGGATTGGCGGCGTTTTCGTTAGCTATATTGGTATTAATCCAAAAATATAAGTCTAAATTGCCGGGATATTTTATCGTTTTGATTCTATCGATATTGTATTCGTTAGTATTTGATGGAAAAGGAATCGAAACAATCGGAACAAAATTCGGAGATATCGCGAACTGTAATTTGATTAATTTTTCCGTGCCAAACGATCTGTTTTCTCTTTCGAATTTAAGAAATCTGTTTTCATCTGCATTTGCAATCGCATTTTTGGGAAGTCTTGAAAGCCTTCTTGGAGCGGTTATTTCAGATAATCTTTCGGGCCAGAAACACAGGTCAAACGTTGAATTAATCGGGCAGGGAATGGCAAATCTAGGGTCGGCCTTCTTTGGAGGAATCCCTGCAACATGCGCGCTCGGAACGACTTCATTAAACGTAAAGGTTGGCGCAAAAAGCCCGATTGCGGGACTATTTAATGTGCTTTTCATCGTTTTATTCGTTCTTTGTCTCGGAAAATTTATAAAAGTAGTGCCGTTATCCGCTCTTGCTGCAATGTTGATATTTACAGCGTGGAATATGGCGTCTTTTAAGAAGAATAAGTACATATTACTAGCACCGAAAAGCGATAGTTTCGTATTTATTGCAACTATTTTGATAACTCTTTTGGTTGATATTGTCGCGGCAGTCGAGGTGGGAATTATTCTTTCAGCATTTTTGTTCATAAGAAGGACGGTTGAAATGACAACTACCGAAATATCGGCAAAAATGGTTGCAAGCAACAAATGTGATCGAGCAAACAAAGATTGCGAATGTGTTAGGATTCACGGCCATTTGTTCTTCGGAGCAGCTCCGCTTCTAAATGACGCCTTAAAGTCGCTACCAAAAACGCACGAAGCAATATATATCGATATGGCGGATGTTCCTTTTGTGGATGTATCAGGCGCGAAAGTTATCAAAGATTTTGTAGCGGAAATAAAAGACCGCAATATTGAAGTAATTATAGGCGGGCTGAATAAACGCACGCTCAAGGCTCTCAAGAAAATGGATTTGAATCACGAACTGCAAGATTGTTTACCCGAAAGCGCCTGATTTTGCTTTTGTTTTTTATTTGAAATAAAAGTTGATTATCTTTTAGAAATAATTTATACTCTTGTCTATGGAAAAAGGTGATTACAAAATTATGTGGTCACGAAATTTTCTTGATGTGTTGTTGTAGTTAAGGAGTTATGTTCATGGCAAACGAAAAAACCGCTGAAGGCGAGTTCAAGGGCTTTAAAATACCTAGTATCGATACAAACGCTTTGATGGATTCGTATAAGAAAAACTTAGAGATTCTTGGTTTGATTAACAAGACCTCAATCGAAGTTTTCAATGGAATTGCAAAGCTCCAAGCGACATTTGTAAAGCAAATGATTTCTGATTTGGGTGGAATCGTTGAGAAAAGCGGAAAACCATCTGAAGCAATAGCCGAGTTCTCAAGAGTAGCACGTGATAGCGCTGTAAGAGCAGTCGGAAACGGAAAGCAAATTTCTGATATGCTGCAAATGGCGAGCAATGATATCACCAATGCTACAGCCAAGAGAATCAAAGAAACCATGGAAGAGGCGAAAGCCGCTGTAAACGGTAAGAAATAATAAACCGTAATTCATAGTTAGTTCTCCGCCGATGCGGCTGTTATCTGTCGCATCGGTTTTTTTATAACGCTTCAAATTTCTAGCCCTACTCGTATTCGTAAAACCCTTTTTTCGTTTTCTTTCCGAGCCATCTTTTTGCAACATAGTTTTCCAGAAGAGGGCAGGGGGCGTATTTGTTTTCGCCCAATTCCTTTTGTAGAGTCTTCAAAATCGCCAAAACAGTGTCCAATCCTATAAGATTAGCGAGAGCCAGCGGTCCAATTGGATGATTTGCTCCAAGTTTCATTGCTGCATCTATTTGATCTGCCGTAGAAATTCCTTCGTAAAGTGCATATATTGCCTCGTTAATCATCGGGATAAGAATTCTATTCAATACAAATCCGGGAGAGTTTTTTGAAGCAATTGGCGTTTTTTCCAATTCTTTCGCTAATTTCCAGAAGAAAGAAAAAGTCTTCTCGTGCGTGTACAATCCTTTTATGACTTCTATTAATTCCATAATTGGCGGAGGATTCATAAAATGAAAACCGATAAATCTTTCAGGATATGGAATTAATTGCGACAAAGCTGTTATCGAATAAGATGAGGTGTTGGAAGCAACAAATGACGTTGGTTTCAGTGTTCTTGATAGTTTTTGAAATATTTCCTCTTTTATAGCGAAATTTTCGAAGGCAGATTCTATGAAAATATCACAATCTGCTAGCTCATTTATATTTACGTGATATGAGATTCTGTCACGTATTTCTTCCGTCGTTTCTTTAATAAGGTCTTTTGATTGCAGTTTTTGCAGAGAACCGAGAATGCGTTTTTGAGATGTGCGAAAGATTTCCTCCGATATATCGTATACCTTAACGCAATAGCCGCAGGTTGCGAACACTTGAGCAATACCGGATCCCATTTGTCCCGCTCCTATAACTGCAACTTTGCTGCTTTTTTCTGTTGCGTTCATGGAAAATCCACCCGACCTTTCGCAAAAGGATTACATTTTAATATTCGCACAATAGATTTTAATATTCCAATAACAAAACCGTATTTTTTTATGGATAAAATCGCATATTCGGAGCAAGTGGGATAAAATTTGCACCGAGCACCTTTATTTATGTACGGAGAAATCGCTTGTTGATAAAATTTTATCAATCTTATTGCGATTCTCTGCATTTTGATATCTTTCGATTTAGATAAACTATGGCAGCTTTACAAGTTTCTAAAATGGTAGACCATTCTGCTGCAAAAGTCGCTTTGCGAGCGATAAAAACGTAATCAACTCCGGGAACAGCAATTTCAGGAAGAATAATATCGACGGCGGCTCTCATTCTTCGCTTGCATCTATTACGAACAACAGCATTTCCGACTTTTTTCGATGCAGTAAAGCCCACACGGAAATGATCTAACCCATTATTCGGAGTACATTGGACAACTAAAATAGCACTTCTGTAATAAAAACCTGATTCAGAGACTTTTACAAAATCCTTACGTACTCGTATTCTTGCGCTTTTTTTCAATTAACCAATAGAAATGTATGTGAATTGTGTAAAAACTACGCGGATAAGCGTGCACGTCCCTTTAATCTTCTGGACTTCAAAACATGCCCACCTGCAGCAACACGAGCTCTGTAACCATGTCTGCGCTTGCGAACCAATCTGCTTGGATTATATGTTGGCTTAGCCATTTTAAACCTCTGATCTGCTAATTAACAAGCGAGAGTTTAACAAAGGACGATGAAAAGTCAAGGGAAGGGGAGAAATGATAAGAATAATTTGTTAGAAACGTTTTTATCCAAGAAATTTAGTTTATTTTATTTCTTCATTATATTTGCTGTTCTATCTGTTGATTATATAAGTGATTATATAAGCCGCATTTTTATAGAATTTATTCGGCGGTTTTATAAGGAGATATGGCGATGAAAACAGATATCGAAATTTCGCAAAGTGCTGACATCAAGAATATCAAAGAAATAGCAGCAAAAATTGGCATTACTGAAGATGATTTGGTTGGTAACTTCTATAAATCCTACGGCAGCGGGAGAAGGAAAAACTACAACAAGCATTGGTTTAAGTGATGCTCTGAATTTAATCGGCCGAAAAACATGCGTGGCGTTGCGCGAACCGTCTATGGGGCCATGTTTTGGCTCAAAGGGCGCTGCGACAGGTGGTGGATATGCGCAAGTAATTCCTATGGAAGATATAAATCTGCATTTCACAGGCGATTTTCACGCTATAACTTCCGCGCATAATCTTATAGCCGCTTTGCTGGACAATCACATATATCAAGGCAACCAATTGGGCTTCAATCTCAAAAAAATCGTTTGGCGACGTGTTTTAGACATTAACGATAGGGCACTTCGGCATATCATGATTGGAATGGGCGAGCGAACTGACGGCGTAGTCAGAGAATCGGGTTTCGATATTACAGTTTCGTCTGAAATTATGGCGATTCTTTGTTTGGCACGTGATCTTCAGGATTTGCGAGAGCGAGTAGACAGAGTTGTTTTGGGGTACACCTCATCAAATGAGCCAATTACGTGTGGCATGCTGAACGCGACGGGAGCAGTCGTTACGATTTTGAAGGACGCGATTAAGCCAAATCTTGTGCAAACCATAGACGGAACGCCGGCGTTTGTGCACGGAGGACCTTTTGCGAACATAGCACACGGCTGCAGCAGTTTGATTGCCACCAGACATGCTCTGAAATTAGCAGAATACACAGTAACGGAGGCGGGATTTGGCTCAGATTTGGGCGCAGAGAAATTTTTAGATATAAAATGCCCGTTGCTTGGAAAATATCCTGACGCAGTTGTTATTGTAGCGACTATAAGAGCACTGAAAATGCACGGTCTTGTAGCGAAATCCAATCTGGATAAGGAAAATTTAGACGCTCTCAAGGAGGGATTCGCAAATCTGGGAAAGCATATCAGGAACATTCAAAAATATAATCTGCCTATAGTTGTTGTGTTGAATTTATTCAAACCAGATACAGAAAACGAAATCGCCCTAATGAAAGAGGAGTGCTCACGATTGGGAGTCAAAGTCGAACTGTCCAGAGTCTGGGAATACGGAGGAAAAGGAGCGGTTGAGTTGGCAAAGACGGTTGTTGAACTAGCCGAAGGAACGCACGAGGAATTTTCGCCGCTTTACGATTCGAAAGGCTCGATTTGTACAAAAATCGAAAAGATCGCAAAAGTTATTTACGGAGCCGATGGGATAATTTATTCGGAACATGCGAAGGACTTTTTGAAAAGATGGGTGTAATTATCCTATTTGCATTGCGAAAACAGAAAAATCACTTAGCGATAATAAGAAATTATTAGGATGCCCGAAGAACTTTAAAATCACAATTACTGATATGAAGGTGATGGCAGGAGCCGGAATGATCGTCGCATACCCCGGAAATATAATGACGATGCCTGGATTGCCGAAAATCCCTCGTAGCACGAATATTAATTTGGCGGAAGACGGCCGTGTTGTTGGGCTGGAGTAACGTAAAACTAAACTCGCAATTTGTTTTTTAATTTACTTAGATAGCAGAACCTAAAGGCCAGCGGGGGCGAGGTTTGAAGTCTAGTGTTGCGAATTGGCCTTTTTGGAACTTTTCTATGCCTGCCCATGCGATCATTGCTCCGTTATCTGTGCATAAAGCAATCGGCGGAACGGCAAAACGTGTTTTTTGCTTCTCACATAATGATTGCAGCCTGCTTCTGATGTACTTATTTGCCGCAACTCCGCCTGCTATTACAGCAACATTCGGAGCGATTCCTGTTTTCCTGCAGTATTCGAACGCGAGATTCATTTTGTACACGAGAATTTCGGCTACAGTTCGTTGAAAACTTGCGCATATATCGGCTTTTTCTTGATCATGGTTGTTGTCTTGGGCTGCAAAAATCTTTTCCGTAAGGATTCTGACGGATGTTTTCAGGCCCGAAAATGAGAAATCCATGGAATTTTTGTTGCATAAAGGACGTGGGAAGTCAAAACGTTTCTCGTCACCGTTTTCTGCCCATTTTTCCAATATCGGTCCGCCCGGATATCCCAGATTTAGCATTTTCGCTACTTTATCGAACGATTCTCCGACAGAATCATCTAATGTTTGACCTATAACCTCAAAATTATCATGCGAATGAACTATGCAAATTTGGCAGTGGCCTCCTGACGCAAGCAAAAGTAGATACGGAAATTCGATATTATCTTCGGTTAATCTTACAGTCAGAGCATGCGCTTCAATATGATTTACCGCAATAAACGGAATATTTGCAGCCAAAGATGTGCCTTTTGCAAAGGTTGCACCAACGATTACTCCTCCGATGAGACCAGGGCCGCATGTTCCCGCAACAGCACTTAAGCCTGATATTTCGATACCTGCGTCATTAAGAGCCTTCTGTACGACAAGATCAATCTTTTCAAGATGAGAACGGGCGGCTATTTCGGGCACAACTCCGTTAAACTGCTTGTGTTCGGAGATTTGCGAATAAATTACGTTAGATAAAACCCGTTTGTTGCCTGAAACCACGGCAGCGGCTGTTTCATCGCAACTGGACTCTATTCCGAGAATGTATAATTCGTCGTTTTTATCAGAAAATGTCATTTATTTTTGCGTTATGTTCTTTTTCATGACGCTATTATGCAGCAGAACGCTCGGGAAGTGCAACGGTTGATAGATAACTCATGAAATCGCTCAGCGGTATAAATGGATTGTTCACTCCGCTATTGTCGGCGAAAGCTGGAGCTGCGAATATAAATCCTTGGCCTATATCTGCGCCTGCTTCAATTACGCAATCCATCTGTGCTATTGTCTCTATTCCTTCGGCTACCACTGAACAACCTATATCATGCGAAACTTCCGTGCAGAATCTGAACAAAGACTGGTCTTTTCGGCTGCGAGGTGCGTTTTGTATGAATTGCTTATCTATTTTTACGACATCAAGAGGGAACTTGCTCATAAATTCGAGTGTGGAAAAGTTTGTTCCGAAGTCGTCAAGCGCTACTAGAACACCGCTTGAGCAAAGGATTCCGAGATTTTCCTTCGTCTGCGCCAATTCATTTACTGCTGTATTTTCGTTTACTTCCAAAACAACTTTATTGCGATTCAGACCTGACATATCAAGTGTTTTCAAGAATTTTTTCGCGAATTGCGGATTTATAGCGTCTTCGTTAGTCATATTTATGAAATACTTGAAGTCGCTGTTATACGTTCTTGTAAGCGAAATACTTTCCAAAATAGATACAGCGCTTGGATAAGAAGATTCGTTATCTTTCGAATATAGTGCTTCATATCCGATTATGTCTTTTCCGTCTATGTTAAAGAGAGGCTGTAACCTTATTTTGTTATTCATATCCTACCTAAATGTCTTGGAGCACTATTTATATAATGTTAATAACAAATTAATCAAGACCTTTCAAAAAAATTATTTAAATCTTCAAATGTTAATATAATATACGAAGGCCTTCCGTGGCAACACTGAGCTATATTGGTTGTGAGCTCCATCTTGCGTAAGAGGTAATTCATTTCCTGCGAGGATAGCTTTTTTCCTGCGCGTAAGCTACTGTGACACGATATCGTCGATAATATGCTGTGGATTTTTTCGTCCAAGGTATATGTGTCGCCAAATATAGATAGCTCGTCGATTATATCATTGATTAACGGTTCTGTATCTGAAGTTTCAAGTAGAGCTGGAACGGCGCTTACATTAACAGAATTTTTGTCGAAGTACTCTAAATACACACCTAATTTTAGCAAAAGATCATTGTAATTTTTCAATAACTCAATTTCTGCTTCGGTTAACGTGAAATTCTCAGGAATAAGCAAGCTCTGTGAATTAAGTTTCAGATTATTTTTCAATTCTTCAAGCATTATTCTTTCAGCTGCGGCATGTTGGTCAACGATTATTATGCCATTGTCACTTTCTGCGATTATGTAGGTGTTGTTTACCTGAAATAACGCATTTCCGAGAGAGATTGTCTCGTTTTCTGTCGCCTTTTCGTTCACTGTTTCTGGAGCAGTTTCCAATTCAAATGGTTTTGGCTCAATGCGAGTATTTTCTTCAGGCCATTCCTTTTTTATTGCTTCAAAAATCGGGCTTTTTTGCGAAGGAAAAGCGAAAACATCCGCTATTTTTGGAGTTTGCCGCTCAAAATTTTCGTCCTTTGGTTTCTTCAAAGCAGTTGCCGTTGTTCTTAACTCAGGTACAGGCGAATTTGAAGAAATAATTCCTGTTGGTATTGGTTTCAAAGGATTTGAAATAGAAGAGTAAAAACGGTCCATCATATCAGTTGTTGAACGACTGCTTCCGTATGATTCTATTGCGCGCTTGAGCTCTGATACAATGAATGAACGAATTCTTTCGACATCTCTAAAGCGTACTTCTGTTTTTGCCGGATGAACGTTTACATCTACGTCTGCATGCGGCATATCGAGATGCAGAATCGCAACAGGATAGCGACCATGCGGAATAAGTCCGGCATACGCAGATTTCAGGGCGGACACGAACATTTTATCTTTCACAAGTCGATTATTGACGAAAAAATATTGTTGATTCGACGCTGATTTGTTGAATGTCGGAACGCCTATATATCCGTGCAAAGATAGATTGTCGCGCATTCCCTTAATCTCGAAGATGTTTTTTGAAAAAGATTCTCCGAAAATGTCATCAATTCGTTTCGCAAGTTTTTCAGTTTTTTCGTAATGCGCTTTTTCATTTTCCGAATCTATAAATCTGAAAGATACCCCGCAGTTCGCAAGCGCGAGGTCATTAAATATAGCTCGACATCTTTCTGTTTCATACGACTCTGATTTCAAAAATTTCAGACGTGCGGGAGTAGCAAAAAACAGATCTAGTACTTCAATTGTGGTTCCTCGTGATCTGCTTGCCGGTGCGGTTCCTAAATTTGCTTGCCCTTCCATGCGCAATTGCCATGCTTCGCTTTTTTCGTTATCAGATGTCGTGATAGATAGCCTCGAAACAGACGCAATTGACGGTAATGCTTCACCTCTGAAACCAAACGTATGTATATCGAACAAATTTTCAGATGAAAGTTTCGATGTTGCGTGACTCATTATGCACAATCCAAGCGAATCTTTATTCATTCCGCTGCCGTTGTCGGCTACCGATATGAAATTTTTTCCGCCATCAACGATTTTTACTGTGATTTCTGTAGCGCCTGCATCTATTGCGTTTTCAACAAGTTCTTTAACTACTGATGAAGGCCTTTCTATAACCTCACCTGCTGCAATCTGATTAATAATTCGCTGGGGTAGTACCTTAATTTGTTGCATAAATCACTCTATCTACCATATATACGCTTATATTACTCCAATCCTTTATATTTTAGAAGATGTAACAATATTGACTCTTTTGTGATATGGCTTTTCTCTGCTTTTTTAATCAAAAACTTTGGCATTGCTTTATCATAAAATTTTATGTATCTTGCTAACGGTTTTCTTCATTGGGAGGACAAATGTTTCAAGTGAGAATCCACGGAAGAGGCGGACAGGGAGTCGTTACAGCTGCGGAAATGTTGTCCATCGCGGCGTTTTTGGAAGGGAAATATGCACAAGCCTTTCCAAGCTTCGGTTCTGAGAGAATGGGAGCGCCTGTTGTATCATTCTGCCGAATATCTGATAAAGAAATAAGACTTAGAGAGCCTATAAGCAATCCTGATGCCGTGATTATCCAAGATAAATCGGTTATAGAACCGGCACATGCGTTTGATGGAGTTGTTGATGGTGGTTTTGTTCTTATAAACTCTCCGAATGATGTTTCTGAAGATCATAAAAAGCATAAAAATCTCAAAAATGTGACTATAAAATGTGTCGGGGCAACTGAAATTGCTTTGCAGCACATCGGTAAGCCGCTTCCTAACGCGGTTTTGCTTGGCAGTTTTGCGGCACTTACAAAAGCAATCAAAATCGAATCTGTAATTGAGGCTATAAAAACGAAGTTTTCAGGCGCAATCGCTGAAAAAAATGTAGCCGCTACAATGGTTGCTTATGAAAAAGTCATGACAATATAGTAATGCAATTACAAACTTGGGGGATGTAGTAATATGTTGTTTCAATTAGAGGGATCACAGGCAGTAGCTCGTGCGGTGGCTTTATGCAGGCCGAAAATTGTTTGTGCGTATCCTATAACACCTCAAACTCACATAGTAGAAGGACTTGGAGAGCTTGTAAGATCAGGCAAACTTACCGATTGTGAGTATATTAATGTCGAATCAGAAATGGGAGCTTTGAGCGTTGCCATAGGTTCGGAAGCTGCAGGAGTCAGAAGTTACACGGCTACATCAAGTCAGGGACTTTTGTATATGATGGAAGCGGTATACAACGCTTCTGGAATGGAATTACCTATAGTGATGACTCTCGGAAATCGTGCGATTGGTGCTCCGATTAATATATGGAACGATCATACAGACGCAATGTCGGTACGTGATGCCGGTTGGATAATGCTTTTCGCGGAAACAAACCAAGAAGCGGTGGATTTGCATATTCAGGCTTTCAAAATTGCTGAAAAAGTAAAATGTCCTGTTATGGTTTGTGTCGATGGATTCATTCTTACACATGCTTATGAGCGTGTTGACCTTCCTACGCAAGAAGAAGTCGATGACTTTCTGCCTCTGTATGACCCGCATATCAGTTTGGATCCGAAAAATCCAAAGGCGATCGGAACAATGGTTCCTCCTGGGTATTTCATGGAGGTGCGCTGCTTAGCTCATAAGAAGCAAATTGATGCTCTGGGCGTTGTCGAATGCGTTGGGAATAAGTTCAAGGAGAAATTCGGTAGAGATTCAGGTGGCCTTGTGCGTGAGTATAATCTTGAAAAGGCCAAGACGGTAATTGTTACGATGGGATCTGTGGCAGGCACTATAAAAGACACCATAGACGAGCTTAATGAAAAAGGCGGAAAATATGGCGTTCTATCTATCGTGAGTTATAGACCATTTCCGACTGAGGCAATACAAAATGCTCTGAAAAATGCCAAGAAAGTCGTGGTTTTGGAGAAGGCTTTTGCCGTTGGGATAGGTGGCATTTTGTTCCAAGAGATATCTCTTGCGCTGAAAAATACAAAAACAGAGGTTAAGTCGGTTATTGCAGGTCTTGGTGGTCGTGCGATAACAGCAGATATGATTAAGGAATATCTAAACAGCAAAAATCATGATGATATGGTATTTTTGGGGTTAAACAAGGAAGTTATCGAAAAGGAATATATGCCGCTCGGTAAGGAATCTTGCAAGTGTAAAAATGGTTTTTAGTAGAGCGAAGGGAGTAGTATGTCCAACACAACTATTGGAAGCAGATTATCAAAGAAAAGAAATTCCATTCAGTCGCATTACGATAGGCCGAATACTTTAAGCAGCGGTCACAGAGCTTGTCAAGGATGTGGCGAAGCATTGGCAGCCAGATGTGCTATCGATGCCGCTTATAATGCGACAAAAGGCAATATCGCAGTCGTTAATGCGACAGGTTGCTTGGAGGTTTTTTCCTGCGTATTTCCTGAAAACGCTTGGAATATTCCGTGGTTGCATTCATTATTCGGAAATGCGGCGGCAGTTGCTACCGGTGTTGCTGCGGCAATGCGTACACAGGGCAAAAACGTCAGAATAATCGCTCAGGGCGGTGATGGTGGAACAACTGACATCGGAATGGGAACACTTTCGGGAATGTTTGAGCGTAATGACGATGTTTTGTATATTTGTTACGATAATCAGGCGTATATGAATACGGGCGTTCAAAGGTCAAGCGCAACACCAATTCTTGCGAGAACCGCTACAACGCTTCCTAATGCCGTGTATGCAGGAAATGAAGTTGGTACGGGAAAAAGTGTTCCAGAAATCGCAATTGCTCACAGAATACCGTATGTCGCGACAGCAAGTATCGCAAATATCAAAGATCTTGAAGAAAAAGTAGCAAAAGCGATAAATATAAAAGGCGCGAAATACGTTCATATACATGTTCCTTGTCCGCTCGGATGGGGATATCCGACTTCGGAAACAATAAAAGTGGCGCGTGCAGCAGTCGAATGTGGTATGTTTCCGCTCTTTGAAGCTGAGCATGGTCAGGTTGTCGGATCGACTCCGATAGAAAACGTAAAACCAGTTGAGGAATATTTACGACTTCAACGGCGTTTCGCTCATCTTTTCAGCAAAAATGCCAATCCTCAGGCTATCGAAGAGTTGCAAAAAATCGCAAGCGCAAATATAGAAAAATATAAATTAAGCGGAGGCATTGCAAATGTCTAAATCTTCTAATCCATTCGCAATAGTTGATAATGCGGGAACTAGTCACACGAATAAAACAGGCTCTTGGAAGACTATGTGTCCTCAATATGTGCACAGAATGCCTCCTTGCAACGCTACATGTCCCGCAGGTGAGAATATTCAGAAATGGCTTTCGTTGGCTCAGGAAGGAAAAATCCGCAAGGCATGGGAAGTTATGGTGAACGACAATCCTTTTCCGGCTGTTATGGGGCGTGTTTGCTATCATACGTGCGAAAGAGCTTGCAACAGAGAGCAATTTGACGGAGCAGTGCATATCAATCTTATTGAAAGATCAATTGGTGATATTGCTCTTGAAAGTGAATGGAAATTTGAAGAACCAAAAGAGCATTCGGGAAAGAAAATTCTAATCTTGGGAGCAGGTCCAAGCGGATTATCTGCAGCGTATTTCCTCAGAAAGTTCGGTCACGACGTTACTATTTACGAAAGCCAAATAAAACCAGGCGGAATGATGCGTTATGGCGTTCCAAGATATCGTTTGTCGCGTGCTGTTTTGGATGCGGAAATCAGAAGAATCATCGAAACAGGTGTAAAATTAGTCTGCAACAAGCGAGTAACCCACTTAAAAGATGAAATCGGCAATTTTGATACGGTTTATATCTCTACAGGCGCTTTTATGGCTGCGAAAACTGATATCGAAGTAAAAGGAAGCTCTTGCACGGTAATTGATGCCGTTGATTTATTCAGAAAACTCGAAAACGGCATGGATACGCCGAATCTTGGAAAGCATGTTCTCGTATATGGTGGCGGAAATACAGCTATCGATGCGGCAAGAACGGCTTTAAGGCTTGGAGCGGAAACTGTAAAAATCGTTTATCGCAGAACAATTGATAATATGCCTGCGCACAAAGAAGAAATACAGGACGCATTGAAAGAAGGCGTGGAAATACTGTGTCTCAGCTGCATAGGAATGATTGACGGTAATAACGTTCTCATAAATAAGATGGATTATGACGAAGAAAACGATATTTTTTCGGTTTCCGGCGAGAAAGATATCATACAAGCCGATTCTGTAATTTTTGCTATCGGACAGTCCATTGAAGAGGGGATTCTTGATGGAATAGATGGCATAGTTGTTTCCGAAAAGGGTGTTATCGAAATCGATAAGAACATGATGACGGGAGCAAAGGGCGTATTTGCAGGTGGCGATGTTGTTCCAGGCAAAAGGACGGTGACGAATGGTATAGGACACGGTAAGAAGGCAGCGAAATGCATTAATGCCTATTTAAACGGAGAGGAAATTACGCCAAATGTAAAACCTGAAGTCGCGAATTTTAAGAAACTGAATACGGCTTATTATAAGAAGGTCGCACGGCTTGAAGTGCAAAGAAATCACTCCTTGTCATTTTCAGAAAGCGATATTTCTCTGACAGAAAGAGAATTGGTAGGCGAAGCAGAACGTTGCTTTTCGTGCGGAAACTGCTTCCATTGCGATAACTGCTACGGGATGTGCCCTGATGGAGCGATACATAAGGCAGCAGACGGCACACTTGAGATAGATACGGAATACTGCAAAGGGTGCGGAATCTGCGCTTCTGAATGCCCATGCGGCGCTATAAAGATGACATCGTAAAAGAGAGTAGGGTGGAGAAGGGGAGACTAGTTTTTAGATTATTTTGATAGATATTTTTTAAAGCGAAATCCTCTTTTCCAAAAATGGAATCAATCCGAATAAATAGTACTTTTTTATCGTTTCCCATTCATCGATTCGTAGAATTGGTATTCCAAACGACTTATATGTGATTTTCTTTTTTATATAGTATTTCTCATCGAAAGTAATATGATGCTCTCGCGAAAATTTTATTAGATCGACACGTGCAGCAATTAAATCAATCTGATTTTTGTCACGCATATCACGGGTAACTGACTTATTATTCGCCCAATAATGATAAAAAACGCCAGGAACAGTAACCAAAGTATGAGAGAAATATATGAATCTGATTATAAAAGATATATCTTCGAATAAAACTCCTTCTTTAAAAGAAAGATTTTGCCGACCTATTTCAGATTTTTTATAAATTTTGTTCCATACATAACATTGACGCGGCATATTGTTTACTGCGTATTTTTCTGTGTGAGTATGTAATACGTCTTCTTTCCAAAATCTAAGTTTATTAGAAATTTTTCCGTTTGCATGGGGTCTTTTTATTTCAGCACATGCTACATCTGCATCATATTTTTTGGCAGCCTCATATAGCTTCTCGAAAAAATTCAAATCAATCCAATCGTCCGCATCGACAAAACCAATATACTCGCCTCTTGCAATTTTTAAACCGATGTTTCTTGCATTTCCCTGCCCCATATTTTCTTGATTCAGCAAAATTATCCGATCATCTTGCTTCTTATACTCTTCAAAAATATGCAAAGAATCATCAGTCGAACCATCATTTACGCAAATAATTTCTAAATCTCTAAAAGTCTGATTGATTACGCTATCTAAACAGCGCCTTAAATATTTCTCTACGTTATATACAGGAATAATTACTGAAATTTTTATCATATCCACACTTTTAAAGCGAAATTCTTTTTTCAAAAAACGGAATTAATCCGAATAAGTAATA
>CADBNZ010000041.1 GCA_902796155.1 uncultured Pseudomonadota bacterium | reverse complement strand
GGATGCGGCTCCTGCGCCGTTTGCCAGAGCCAGCGGGATAGAACCTATCACCATCGCAAATGTTGTCATCAAAATAGGACGAAGTCGCAATTTTGCTGCTTCTTTTACGGCATTCAGCGCGTCTTTTCCTTTTCCCCGCATTGCGTTTGCGAAATCGACAATCAAAATTCCGTGCTTCGTAATTAATCCAATTAGTGTAACCAATCCGACCTTTGAATAAATGTTCAATGTGCCATCAGGAACCACATACAGAGTAACCAAAGCGCCTGTGAGCGAGAAAGGAACGCTAAGCATTATAATGAATGGGTCAATAAAGCTCTCGAATTGCGCCGCAAGTACCAAAAACACGAATATCAGTGCCAGTAAGAATACGAAAACGATTTGGCGACTTTCCTCCAGGTAGCTTTTTGTTGCTCCTGAAAATGTCAGCTGTATTGTATCAGGCAAAAATTTCGCTTTTAGTTGGTCTAAATCTTCAATGACTGTTCCAAGAGTATATCCGTTGGCAATATCTCCGAACGCCATGATCGACATCATCTGGTTATAGTGATTCACGCCCATAGGAGATTGGCGTTCTCTTATATTAATTAAGTCTGATACTGAGACCATTTTTGGCTCGTTATCGGCTGTTTGCAGACGCGATTTTACGAGCATGCGCGATAAGTCTTCCGGCGTTTGACGCAAACTTTTTTCAGCCTGAACGAATAGTTCGTCCCTTTTTGACTCTCGCTGGACATTCGCGGCCTTTTTTCCTCGCACAAAATAACTGATCGTCGACACAATGTCATCGACGGACACTCCAAGTGACGCCGCTTTATCTCGATTTATGTCTATGACGTATTCCTGTTGAGGTGTAAGCAGAGTCGATCGCATATGCTGTATGCCTGGATAATACCTTTGCAGAGATTGCATGAATCGATTGCCGAATTTTTCGAGATATTCAAGACTTTGGTTGGTTTGCAAAACGAAATCGATTGATTCTTTATCGGAAGAGCCTCTTCCAGCGCTAGCTGAGCATGGTACCCCCGTAACTTTTCGCAATTGCGGGGAGATAATGTTTGAGATTTCCTTTGCTGATTTGTCGCGTTTTTCCCAATCAACTACCTGAACCCATCCTTCTATTTGGCTTGTGTCTGCTTTGAGCCAGCGATTTTCTATGAATGGTGTTCGAGATACAATTGCATCGACTATTTCGGCGTTCTTTTTCATAAATTCATATGATGCCCCGACAGGACCGTTACCAATAAACGAAATAATGCCGGTGTCTTCTGCTGGCTTGCTTTCGGAAGGGATCAGCTTCGCGGCTAAAATTCCGATAGCGGATACTATAGCGCCTATAGCTAAGACAATATTTCTATGAGAAAGCGATATATCTAGTGCAGCAGCGTATTTATGTTCAACTCTCGCCAATATACGTCTTTGTACTATGGAAGCTATTTGTCCGAACCGTGATGACATCTTTTTTCTTTGAGTTCTTAGTAATTTCGAACACATCATCGGCGATAATGTTACGGCAATAAATCCGGATATCAGCACGGCGCCTGAAAGAGTCAGTGCAAACTCTTTGAAGTATTTCCCGAGCTTTCCAGGAGTCAAACCGATCGGGATATATGCAGTAGCCAATGTTAAAGTCATAGCGATAATGGAGAAGAAAATCTCTTTTGAACCGACAATAGCCGCTTTCATTTGCGAAAGTCCGAGTTCTATGTGCCTGTGGATATTTTCGAGCACAACTATCGCGTCATCAACAACCAGTCCGACAGCAAGAACCATCGCAAGCATGGTAAATGTATTAATCGAGAAATCGAACATGTACAGCAGCGAAAAAGTTCCTAGCAATGACACGGGAATCGTAACAATCGGTATCAGCGTCGCTCTGAATGACCATAAAAACAAGAAAACAACCAAAATAACAAGGAACGCCGACTCAAATATTGCTCGATAGACGTTATTCATCGAGGCATTTATGTCCTTCGCCTCGTCTATAGCAATAACAACTTTTGTTCCTGATGGCATCATTTCCCTAACCTCGGGCAGAATTTTGTTCACGCCTGCGCTCAAATCGATAGGGTTTGCTGTTGATTGCTTGGTGATGGACAACGTTACGCACTCTTTTCCATTAAACCATGAGCCCTCTCGTATATCATCAGGAACCAACATGGATTTCCCGACGTCTTTTATGCGCACGATTTTTTCTTTTCCACGAGCAGGAAGCACGACTTCATCAAATTCTTCAGGTCTGGAAAGCTCGCCGTTTACGTTAAGCATATATTCGCGATCCTTGCTTATCAAACGTCCGCATGGTTGTTGCACATGTTGAGTCGATATCGCTTCAACAACATCTGCAGGGGTGTATCCGTAGGCTGCAAGTTTCTGAGGTTCAAGAAAAATCCTCATGGACTTTATATTACCTCCGCTTAAAATCGCTCGCCCAACTCCCGGAATAACCTCAAATCGCGCCTTCACATACCTATCTACGTAGTCATGCAGGTCATCAACTGATTTTTTGTCGCTTGTGAAGCCTATGACTATACCTGCGCTGGTGTCTGAGCTGTCTTTTCTGATAATTGGCTCAGGTATTCCATGAGGAAGTTGATTTCTAACAAGCGAAAGCCTGTCTCTGACGTCTGCTGCTGCTCCGTCCGGGCTTCTGTCGGGAGAAAATTCGATTCGGATTTCGCTTTTTTCATTGCTGCTGGTCGATGTTATAAGCTCAGCTCCCGGAATCGTAGCGAATTGTCCTTCCAGAATTTTCGTTATTTGCGATTCAACGACTTTTGGACTTGCTCCGTGAAATTCTGTTTCTATGGATATGTGAGATTTTTCGATTTTCGGTTCTTTTCGCACGGGCAATCGGCTCTGGCAGACTAGTCCGAGAACTACGATCATCAACGTTAAGACAGTTGAAAATACGGGTCTTCTAATGCAAAGTTCTGTAATTTCCATCTGTTAACTACCTACTGCTGCTTGCGTAGCTTGCTGCTGCGCTTTGCTCTTTTTCTTTTTGGAACTTTTTGCTGGTCGTTTTGCTCCCTGAACGATTCCGCTTCTTAGTTGCTCCAGGAACTCTGCGCTTTGGACAGAAACTCCGCGGCCGTCAAGAACTCCTTGCTGACCTGAAGTTATAACTGTCTCGCCTTCGTTAACCCCCGTTATAACCTCTATGAGGCCGTTTTTGCGCATTCCTGTTGTAACAAGCGTTCGAACAGCAATTCCCTCAATAAGTCGATAGAGATAATCGTCATCGCCGATTTTTTCAAGAGATGATTCAGGAACGAGAATTCCTTTTTGACTCTCATCCGGAATAATTTTTACACTTACAAAACGCCCAGGCTTCAGAGTTGGAAAAGCTGAAGCTACATCTTCCGATACATCCAGCAGCGCCCTGACATTAAAACTGTGCGAAATTTTGTCGCTCTCAGGATCAATTGCGATGATTTTCGCACTTACTTCTTGCGTTTGCTCCCCGCCGACCAAAACTTTGATCTCTTGGCCAACATATACGTGTTTTATGTCCGCTTCTATGACCTTAAAATCAACTTTCAGAGGATTACAATCGACCAATTTCACCAATTCGTTTCCAGGAGCAACGAACTGTCCTTCACTTATCTCTTTTAAGCCGATAATTCCGCCAAACGGTGCGGTGATTTTGTGCTTTTCAAGGATATTTTTGCATGATTCAACTTTAGCAGCGCAAACATCCATTTCGGCTTTCAATTTGTCGCGATTGACTCGCGCCATGACACCTCTGTCCGCAAGTTTTTCGACAGGTTCAAACTCGCTTTTTGCTTTGCGATAATACGCTTCGGCTTCCATCAAGGCTGCTTTTGCGCCTTTGTCGTCAAGCTCTATAAGAAGATCGCCCTCATTTACCGTTGCACCTTCTGTAAAGTGGATTTTTGATATAACCGAATTGACCTCGGATTTTATGACAACTGAATTAAACGGACGCAATGTTCCTATTGCGTTTATGTATCTTATAACAGACCCCAACTCCGCTTTTGCGACAGTAACAGGAGGAAGAACCTCATCAGGAGTTGTATTTTTTCGGCTGAGAATCTTGTATGTGATCAAAAAAACAATCAGAAACGCCAATATAAAAACATATGCGACTTTTTTTTCTCTGAATAATCCTGGTAGTTTTTTTAATATCTTCAATAATTTTTTGAACAATTCTGTTATCATTTTCTCGTGTCTTTTTCTTATTTCAATATTGTTTTTTATGCGATCAAATGCAATAAACACAATATCATAATTATAACTTATGATAGCATACCAACCGAAAGTTAAAAAACGATCATTTTTTGAAAGTTTTTTTATATTGAACCACTCAAAGTTATGAAATAACTAATTACAGTTGCTTTGCAGATATAACATTTGAAGCGCGATAAAATTCTTCCACAAATTCGTTACCGCAGTTTTTCATCTTCTTCGCTTCTCCGATCCATGCAACAGTGCCTTTATTAATCACGGAAACCCTATCAGATAGAAATTCCGAAACCTTCAAATCATGTGTTATAGTCAGCGATGTAATACCCAACTTCTTTACCGTATCCCTCAGTAAATTACAAACCCGCCCGCCTGTGATCGGATCCAAACCAGATGTGGGCTCATCGAACAAAAGCACTTCCGGCTCAACGGCTATAGCTCGCGCAAGAGCCGCTCTTTTTTGCATACCTCCCGACATTTCTGCAGGATAAATATCAAATACGCGTGATTCCAAACCAACTGAAATTATTTTTTCTTCAGCTATCTCTCTGATTTCCTTACTCTTTAAGTGCTTATGCTTTAGCGATTGTTTTATTCCGAATTCTACATTTTCTATAACCGTCATGGAATCGAACAAGGCATTGCCCTGAAATAATATGCTGAATTTCTGCATATATTCCTTTGCCTTGCGCCTATCTTTCACGCTGATTCCGGCAACCGTAATTTCACCTGAATCTACTTCGAAAATTCCAAGCAAACATTTCAGCAAAACCGATTTTCCGCATCCTGATTGCCCTAAAATCACATGCGTTTCTTTTTCAGCGATTTCAAGAGACAAACCGTTTAAAACATGCAATCCTGCGAATGACTTATGAATATTATCAATGGATATAATACTGCTCATTTTTTCTACGCTCCGAAAAATAATGCCGTAAGAAGATAATTCAGTGCCAAAATTCCTATGCACGAAGACACGACGGCACTTGTTGTCGCGCGTCCAACTCCTCGAGCACCCAAATCGCTGTAAAATCCGTGGTAACATCCGAAACCGGCAATAGAAAATCCGAACGCAGCAGCCTTAAATAACCCCGATAAGACATCCCAAAGCTCAAAATTATTGGCAGTCTGAGCTATATACGACCCTGTTGAGTAATCGAGAAGCGTTGTAGCGACCAAAAAACCTCCCATGACTCCTATAATATCGGCAATCAGAACCAAAAACGGCATTGTTAAAACCGATGAAATAATTCGCGGAGCAACAAGGAATTTATACGGATCAACACTCATGGTCATGAGAGCGTCGATCTGCTCACTGACTCTCATAGAGCCTATCTCGGCAGCCATGGACGAACTCATACGCCCCGCAACCATTAATCCGGCGAATACAGGCCCAAGCTCACGTGTTATGCCGATGAGAACAACCGATGCGATAGCTCCTTCGGCATTAAAACGAGTGAAACCGACGTGCATTTGTAAAGCCAAAGCCATTCCAGCAAAAATAGCGGTAAGACCAACGATGGGAAGCGAATAAAAACCGATCGAAATAATGTGGCGTAAAATTTCCCGAAAATAAAACGGCGGAGTAAAACAACATTGCACTCCTCTTGTTATAAAAATAGAAATTCGCCCTATTTCTCGAAGTGATGCAAGAGTATATTTTCCTAAGGTTGCAATCATAACGTACGCTTTCCATGTAATAATACAAAAACCATTCTGATGATTTTAATCAAAAATCACAAAAAATGATACAGAGGATAAAGAATAATAAGGTTTTCTTCGTTTGAAATTTGTTTATTTATAACCTTAGAAAATATAAAGAAAAATCCTTTCTAATATGAATATTCTACAAATTAACTCAATATGTTATTATCAACATGTTAATTATTTTTCAGTAACAAAATTCGCAGAGGTATTTTATGAAAGTAAAAGTGCTGGAGCTAGAGAAAAAATTGTTTGATGGTGAAGCCGATAAGGTTGTTGTTCCGGCAACGGAGGGCGAAATGTGTCTTCTGCCAAATCATATTTCCATTATCACCTCTATGAAAAGCGGAAAGTTGAAAATTTATCGAAAAGGGATTGAGCGTCCTCTATCAATTCCCGTAAATTCGGGGGTTTGCTCATTTTCTGATAATTGCGCTGTGTTTGTATTGTAGCATTTTATAGACAATGAGTTTCGCAAACGTATTAAAATTAGAAAAAATCAGCAAACGTTATAACGTAAGTGATGTATTTGTTCTGAATGAAGTCTCTTTAAGCGTAAAAAAAAGCGAATTTGTTGCGTTGCTAGGGCCGTCCGGTTCGGGAAAATCGACTTTACTGCACATATGCGGTCTTCTCGATTCACCAACTTCAGGAGACATATACATTTGCGGAAAACATATTGAAAATATTTCAGACGAAGAAAAAACAAATTTTCGATTAGCGAAATTGGGGTTCGTTTATCAATATCACCACCTTTTGCAAGAATTTTCTGCCGCTGAAAACGTTATTCTTCCTCAATTAATTCGCGGAATTTCTCGAAAAATCGCCTATGAAAAAGCAGTTCATTTGCTTTCTGAATTAGGCTTGCGAGAAAAAATAAACGCTCTTCCTTCAGAGCTGTCAGGAGGCCAAAAACAGCGTGTGGCAATCGCTCGTGCCGTGGCAAATGAACCGGAAATTTTGCTTGCTGATGAGCCAACCGGTAATTTGGATTATGAAACTGCAATGTTGGTATTCGATGACCTTTTGAAAATCGCTCAAGCAAACAAAATGTCAGCTATAATCGCTACGCATAACGAAGAACTTGTCGAAAAAATGGATCGGACTTACTATATTTCTGAAGGGCGATTATTGGAAAGATAATGACAGCAAAAAGCCGCGCAAACGCAAATTTTGTACATTTAAGATTGCACTCGACATATTCTCTTGCTGAAGGCGCAGTAAAAACCGAAAAACTTATAGAATTATGCGAACAATATAATATGCCGGCTGTCGCGGTCACTGATACCAATAATTTATTTGGTACTTTGGAACTTTCCACGAAATTATCAGAACACGGCATACAGCATATTATCGGCTGCCAATTGAATGTAAAACATCTGAAAAAAATCGATCATCCGACGAATGTTTTGTTGTACGCCAAAAATAAAAACGGCTATAAAAATCTTATTCAACTTGTTACGAGTTCTTATCTTGATTCGACGTCGGAAGAATATCCCGAAATTTCGTTAGATACGCTCGGAAATTTTTCTGAAGACATTATTTTGGTCACAGGGGGGATTTATGGTTCGTTTGGCGAGCTGTTATTGAATGATGATATCGACGGCGCAAAGGATTATTTGGAGTTTCTTCAAAAAAAATTCGATAATCGTTTATATATTGAGTTGTCCAGACATAATAATTTTAACGAGCAAAAAATAGAAAACCATGCGATAGATTTAGCATACGATTATAATATCCCTCTTGTCGCGACAAATAACGTTTGTTTTCCATCAAAAGATGATTTTGAAGCTCATGATGCACTTATTTGCATTGCTCAGATAAAAACGATTTTTGATATCGAACGAAAAACATCATCTCCGGAGTTTTATTTCAAATCGCCGCAAGAAATGAATGAGTTATTTGAAAATCTTCCGGAAGCGATCGAAAATACTCTTGCCATTGCTCAACGGTGTGCATTTTGTTTGCATAAAATAAAGCCATTCATGCCCCAATTCAAAACGCCGAATGGAAAAACGCAGGAAGAGACTCTTCGTGAGATGGCGAAAAACGGTCTTGAAGAAAGATTGGAACGCATAAAATCTCAACCTGATTTTGATCAGATTAGACCGACATATTTCGAGCGCATGGAATATGAATTAGGCGTGATAGAAAAAATGGGATTCAGCGGATACTTTCTCATCGTTGCTGATTATGTTTGTTGGGCGAAATCGCAAGGTATTCCTGTTGGGCCCGGGCGAGGTTCGGGCGCCGGTTCGATAGTTGCATGGTCGATAAAAATAACGGATGTGGACCCAATTCGCTTTAAACTTTTCTTCGAGCGTTTTCTCAATCCTGATCGTGTATCAATGCCGGATTTCGACGTCGATTTTTGTCAGGAACGTCGCGATGAAGTTATGTATTACGTTCAAAGGAAGTATGGTTATGAATCTGTTGCGCAAATTATAACTTTCGGAAAACTGCAGGCCAGAGCCGTTGTTAAAGATGTTGGCAGAGTTTTGGCGCTTCCTTATGGATTTATGGATAAAATTTCGAAGCTGATTCCGTTTAATCCAACAAATCCTGTAACACTATCTGATGCGATCAAATCGGAAAAGGCTCTCAGTGATCTTATAGAATCCGATCCGCAAGTAAAAAGGCTCATGGAAATTGCACTTCGTCTTGAAGGATTGAACAGGCACGCTTCAGTTCATGCTGCAGGTGTCGTTATTTCCGATAAAATTTTGAAGGAAATAGTGCCGTTATATAAAGATCAACGATCTATTATGCCAGTTACTCAGTTTTCTATGAAATATGTAGAAAGTGCGGGGTTAATTAAATTCGATTTTCTTGGGCTAAAGACTCTTACGGTTATTCAAAAGGCATTAGATTTTATAAAAAGGCGCGGAGTAAATTTAACTTCGCAAGATATTCCTTTGGATGATAAAAAAACCTTCGATCTTTTGCATAAAATAAATTGTGTGGGCGTGTTCCAAATAGAAAGTGGAGGAATGCGCGAGGTATTGAAACGACTTCGGCCTGATAGAATCGAAGATTTGATCGCTCTTGTCGCTCTTTATCGCCCGGGACCTATGGACGATATTCCAAAATACATTGCTTGCAAACATGGTGAAGAACCGATTACGTATCTTCATGAAAAACTGAAGCCGATTCTTGAAGAAACATATGGCGTTATGGTTTACCAAGAGCAAGTTATGCAGATTGCTCAGGAAATTGGCGGATATTCGTTGGGGCAGGCAGATATTTTGCGTCGCGCAATGGGAAAGAAAAACAAAGAAGAAATGCGGGCGCAGAAAAAACGATTTATCGATGGAGCGGTCGAGCGTGGAATCGATCTAAACATAGCCGAAACCCTTTTTGAGCAAATGAGTAAGTTTGCAAGCTATGGATTTAACAAATCTCACTCTACTCCTTATGGAATTCTTACTTATCAAACGGCCTATCTAAAAGCAAATTATACGATTGAGTTTTTTGCGGCGATCATGACTCTTGATAGTTCTAATACCGACAAATTATATGCCTATTATCAGGACGCGAAGAAAAACGGCATTACGATTATGCCTCCTGATATCAATTTATCTGAGCATGACTTTGCTGTTAATTACGAAGATAATTCTATCAGATACAGTTTAACGGCAATCAAGAGCAGCGGCGATCAAGCTGTAAGAGAAATAGTCAAAGAGCGTGAAACGAACGGTAAGTTTAAATCTGTTTTCGACTTTTATAAACGCATGTCGAAACTGAAAATAATTACAAGAAAATCTCTTGAGCATTATATTAAGGCGGGAGTGTTTGACAGTTTACATCCTAACAGGCGTCAACTTTTTGAATCGATCAGCGAGATAATGGCGTTTAAAGATAATTCCGAACAGTCGTCTTTGTTTGATACAGAGGAACCTAAACTGGCAGATGTTCCCGAATGGAGCATAACGGATAAGCTGCAAAACGAATTTAATGTGATAGGATTTTATCTTTCCGCACATCCTATGGAGCAATACGAATCAATATTGAAAGAATTACATTTCCCGACTTTGATGGAGGCAAAAGAATATCCAAAAACACGTGTAGTTGTTATTATAAATAGTGTAAATTACAAGACCACGAAAAGCCATAATCGTTTTTGTATTTTGCAAGTTTCCGATTCTTCTTGTTCAGCTGAAGTTTCTTTGTTTTCTGAAGCGTTATCTAATTACGGTAGCTTATTAGAGGAAGGAAATATCGTTGTTTTAAGCATTAGCTGTTCGCGTTTTGAAGATCAATTGAGAATTACAGCTGATAAAGTGCAAATTTTTGATGAAAATTTTTCGAGTGGAGTAGGATATCACAGCGATAACTTGCGGAAAAACGTTCACCTAGGTCCAAAAAATCAAATCATGCGCATGAAAATCGGCGGATTGGCGGAATTGCAAAAAATCAAGAATTTTATCAATCATTTCAGAAAAGACGGAACAACAAAAATCGAGCTAATATTTGCTGACGGAAAAAAAATCATTCTGCCGGAAAAATATTTCCTTACGGCACATGATATTTTAGATATGAGAAACATTGTCGGTGTCGAAAATGTGGAGATAATCCAGGAAAATAATTGATAAATTTATCGATATAGCATATTAAAGTCCTTGCGAAAGTCGAAAATGGCATTTTGGGGCTTCTGATTATCAGAGTCTAAAAAATGTTCAAAATTACTTTTGCAGAGGTCTACTAAATCGTGTGGATCCAGCTTTGTTTGTGTTTTTCAAAAAAATATTTAAAAACCACTTGACAATAACGGTAACTTATGTTACCCTATAAGGGTATTTTTGGATGTTTCGTGTAAGTTTCAGCCATTTTATGAGTTTGAGCTATATGCGAAATGGGTTTGATGTAGAAAGAAGGAGAAAGAAAATGAAGACATCAAATAAGTATTTGTTAGCTGCAACTGCGGCATTGTTTATAGGAGAAACCACAGTGGAGGGAACGGAAGCAATTCCAACTGAGCCCATCCCAAGCGAGGAGGCGCTTAAAAATATGCACGTAAAAGATTTGCACATAGAATTAGCTTTAGATAAAGCTAGAGGAACAGAATCAGATTTTGCAAATTCGCGCATAGCAAATTCGGACAATGCTGTAACAATGTTGCAACAAGCGCCTGAGAGTTTGGAAAGGCTCACGATTTCTGATGTTACAGGGCTTTTCCGTGTTTGTGAAGCTGAATTGGTTGAGGTATTGAGGCGTTTTCCTCATTTAAAGGAGTTGGGTTTTCAAGGACTTAGAATGCCAGTATCCGTTTTTAATGTTATACGAAACATGTCAGAATTAGAAACGCTATTTATGCACATGAATGCTGATGATGCAACGGAAAATGAGGAACTAATACTGGATAGCCTTCCTAACAGTTTGAGAAATTTCGGTATTTTTCCCGCAAGGAATGTTTCTGACACCTTTAGAAAAACAATGGAAGAACGCGGTTTTGCCTGGGATAGTTATTACAAAGACGCCTTTTCAAAGTAAATATTTGTGAATAACCATTGAGTTCTACTTTTGACAGTTTAGTTTTTCAGAATCTCGCGTCCTGGTTAATCTCAGGACGTGAGATTTGTATTTCTAACCGTTTCAATCATTGCTTTCAAATTCACAAAACTAGAAGCTGGACGATTTAGTGAAGAAAAGGGCTGAGTAATCGTCTAGGTTGATTGGATTATTTTTACATGAGAGATTACTCAATTAACAAGGAATACACTGAAAATGTCAGCAAATACAATCGATTACCGGCGCAGAACGCGGAAAAATTGAAGCTAAATTGTTCGATTTAGAAGATCACAGACTTAATAAATCTTTCGGCTTTTGGTTTTAAGCCGCAATATGTTTCTTTCGTTTTTTATTTTTATTGCGTATTTTTCTAATGCAAAGTACAATACAGCCTGTTGAGTGTGTATGCGGTTTTTTTCCGTTTTTCGCTCATATGATATTGGTGAAGATTAGGGATATAGCTATGAGAGTTAAATTGGGTTGCGCAGCGGTAGTCTTATCGTTTTTTTGTTGTGAATTTCTGTATGGTGGTGCTTTATCAAAAGATTTTAAGAAGGATAAGGCTGATACAACTGAGCAGACTAACGAGGCTTTCTCTGATAGCGAAAACAAAACAGATTCTGCAGTGGAAAGTACTCCTGCTGAGAGCAAAACAGCAGAAAATACAGCATCTGGTACGACTGTAACTGCTCCGCAAGCAGCTCCAGCTCCGAAAAAAGAGATTAAAGGGGATCCTGTTGTCGCAAAAATCGGTCGTTCAAAGGAATATAGACGCAGTGATGTTCTCAAAATTATTAAGTCGCTTCCTCCTCAGCTAACGCAAGGAGTTCCGGAGGACAAGCTGTTTGTTATGTGCTTGGATCAGTTGATTAGCTCGTATCTCATGGTTGAACAGGCTAAAAAAGCAGGAATGGATAAGACAAAAGAATTCACGGAACATTTGGAAAATATGAAAAACGATCTTCTCGCAAGAACGTTCTTAATGAAGGAGGTTGCTCCTAAAGCTGAAAATGAAGCTGCTTTGAAAGCTCGCTATACAAAGTACTTGGTTGAGTTTAAGAAAATCAAGGAAACGCAAGTTTATCACATAATGCTTAGCTCAGAAGATGAAGCAAAGGCTGTTATAGAGCGCCTTAATAAAGGCGAAGATTTCGGCAAAGTAGCAAAGGAAAAAAGCCTTGCGCCATCTAAGGAGAAGGGCGGAGGAGAGGGATATATTGCGATAAGCATATTGCCATCTCCTATAAAAGAGAAACTTGAAGCTATCAAAAAAGGCGAGTATACGAAGGAAGCTCTAAAAACAGACAATGGTTATCATGTGTTCAAATTGGGAGACAGCAGAGATACTTCACCTCAAAAATTTGAGGAAATTAAAGATTCTCTGAAGCAAATGATTGTTCAGGAAGAAATTATGAAACTGATAGAGCGTTTGGCGAAGCAGTTTAATGTGACCAGATTTAATGAGGATGGTTCTCCTATCGAGCCTCAAAAAGCTGCTGTAACTCCTGCTGCTCCAGCTGCACAACCTGCTGCTACGACACCAGCTGCTTAATTTTCGGAGTTTGATAGAATTATCATTTTTTTAAGGCGCGAGTCTTTTCAGGCTCGCGTTTTTTGGTAGAAATCCAATATTTTGGGCTTGGATACGACCGTAATAGCCAACGTCTTTGTATTCCAGGATCATTTTCTAAGCTATGTATGTTAACATAAATTAAGAAAAGAATTCGAATGGTTCTCTAAACTTTTGTTGGCTACGCCAACCTTCGGTTCGGGAAAATCAATGTTTGACAGGCAAAGTGTTGATGCAGGGACTATGGCGAGATTTTACTTTTCAAGCCTCCAAGCAGACATATCTCTCAATTCTTCGTCTACTCACCCTTCAAACAATACTTTATGGAGACAATAAAAAAAATTACAATATTTTTATATGTTTGCAAAAATAATTAGCTATTCATCTCACAAAATTCAACATTTTTTATATCAAAAGGAGGATTGCAAACTATGAAAATATCCGCATATTTCGCTTGCGTGATGTGTTTCTTTTCCGGCTCTATGACATGCATATCACCTTTTTTAAGTTCCACAACCTTATCTTCAAATACAATTGAACATTCACCATCTAAAATATAAAACATTTCATAAAAACCATGATTTATTTTGCATGGATATTCATTATTTCTAAAATAAGCAACCGCCCCATCTATTGGAAATGGGTTATTTGAAGAGCATAGTTCAACTATATCTATTCCGAAAGCCTTCTTATGCATGCCTTGTTCTGCTGAAAATTTCATATCTACGAATATTCTCCATTCTTTCATAATTTTTTATCAAATTTCGGTGTTTATTTTAAGCATTTTTGATACATAAAACACAGTTTCTGCAAAAGTTTAAATCTTCCACACAATTGGACTGACATTCCCGTCTTTTCCGCCTGTTATGTGGAATAACTCGCTCATTGCCCACACCATAGCATCAAGACGATCAGGCGATTTGCTTTTTGGTTCATATGTCGCCATTTGCATTTCAAGTTTATGAAACTGTCGAGCGTGAAAAATCATCTTTGTTTGGTACAAAAGCACAATTGGCTCGGCACGAATTATCTTTGATTTATGAGCATAAACGGACTTTACCTTTATATCGCCATCAATCGACTTTATAAGATTGTCCAACAGCTCACCTCCCGCATTTCTTTCTATAACCGCAAGCCGTGCGCCGTATTTGTGATACGCCTCAACAACTCGTTTGGCCCAAACATTAGGCGCCGCCGACATGCTAAGGTCGTCCAAAACATACGCTTTGCCAACCGCATCCATGCCAGCAACAATTATCCCCGTTTCATCGCTGCTGTCATTTGAAGTCATTGCGGGATCGACTCCAATAACGACGTTATCCATAAAATGTGGAGGATTTTTATAGCATGATTCAATATCTTCCCACGCCCACAATGTGTTTTGTTGGTTTTCCACAATTTCGGCGTATATTTCTTGGGCTTTGAGACGAGTTCCTTTTTAATATTCCAACTGTTTCAGAAATGTCGGAGAAAGATTATCGATATTTTCCAGCGAAGTCCCTCGTACAGTAACAACATCATCTCTTTTCATAAGATCTTTTATAAACTGAATCGGACGTGGCGTTGTCGTCAGAATTATTTTTGGATTAATTCCGAGTCGCAAAGAAAAAGACAGCTGCTCAAATGTCTCTTTCGGATGTTGAAATTTCGCGAACTCATCTATCCAAGCAGCATCGAATTGTGGACCTCGCAAATGTTCGTAATTCTCTGCGCCATAGAGGGTCGCAATAGCTCCGTTCGGCCATATTAAGAGCCTTCGAGATGAGAAAAACTGCGGTTTTTCATCCTCATCTGCCGAAATTGAAAGCAATCCGCTTTCCCCTTCAACCATAACCTGCCTGGCTTCTTGAATTGTGTTAGCTATGAGGGCGATTCTTTTATAATTGCCGCTCAAAACCCATTTTTTAATTGCCTCAGCTGCAGACCGCGTTTTTCCAAAACCCCTGCCTGCAAGAATCATCCAAACATTCCAATTCCCGGGTGGCGCAAGTTGATTTGGCCTTGCGATTTGCTCCCACTTCGGACGATCTGACACCTGATTATTTATACGAATCATATTATTTTTTATATTTTTCATTTTTTCTTCCTTTGTTTGTAAATTATTAACTTTTAAGTGCGATACTCTATATATACGTAGGTTTTAATAAGTTTTTGTTCTGTAAGCAGAGCTCAAAAACGAGATAATTAACGGAGATAAAGATGACAAAATTGTCCTCAAATACTGAACTAGAAGAAGCCTTAGCGAAGAACGATGAGGAATGGGAAAAGAGACTTCTCCTCATGGTTATGATTATGCTGATCGCGATGCTTGGACTTGATTAAGAACACAATCGTAGCAGTATCACGGAAATATACGAACGAGCGTGACCAATTTCGTATTGGTACATATATGATGTAGCGATGGCAGTAGCAGACAATTATCGCCTAGATTTGCAGTGGAACTATAATATAGTAGCTCAGAATACGGTATTTGTCAAGCAAAATATGCCGTCGTATTCTTTGTATACCCTGTAATATGAGATAATATTGAAATAATAATATAGACAATTAATGATTGAATAAACTAAATCAGTATTATTAGATGGCGTTTTTTTGTCTATGGAAACACACTGTTCAGGAAACTGCAGACTTTACCGTTTTCTCCGTGGCTGCCTTCTTTGTTTCGCACTAAATTTTCAACGTCTTTAATCGATTCGTCTATTGTTTTATTTCCATATGTAAGCACATCGATATAAGAATCAAATTTGTTTGCTCGTTCTTTCATACCCGCAGCCTTCAATTTCTGAGAGATTTTTCTTGTCTCCGCTATAAGAGTAGAAACGTCGGTATTACCTCTGCCTCCGTTCGTGAAATATTGCTTCAGCTTTTGTTTATGCCTGTCAGCAATGTTTTCTGCGCAAGAATTTCCTTCAAAAAAAGAAAAATCACTGCATCCAGACAGCAATACAGAGAAACATACGACTGAGAATAATACGCCTTTTTTCATTTTTCTTATCTCCAAAACAACATAACTATATAAATATTCTTTTTTTCTTTATTATTCCTTAATACTCACACTATTAGCCATTTCCGGCATCTGAATTCTTGCCTGCTTAAACTTCCTAGCCAAACGTTGATATATGTCATCTACTACATGTATTAAGCTAGGATGCGTAATAACTTCCCATTTGACTTTCACTCCTGCTAGTCCAAATGGCTCCAGTCCGTAAACAACAACCTCGCTCAATATTTTGCCTTTATACTGAGGTTCTTTCTTCATTTCCTCTACAAGATCGATCAAAATTTTGGATGCTTTATCGACATCATCTTGAGATACAAGTCTTAAAACCTCAGAATGGCGTGTATAACTATCCGAATGATTCGTAATGCTGTTTATTGTATTGTAAGGAATAACGTGTAAGCAGCCATTAACCGCTCTAAGATACAGCACTCGCACGGAAAGCTTTTCTATCGTCCCGCTTTTGTCGTTTATATCCACGAAATCGCCGATATATAGATTTTTTTCAATCAGCAGCGTAAGTCCCTGCAAAAATGCCTTAATTATGTCTTGCGATGCCAAAGCAAATGCTGCGCTGAAAATCGAAAAAGAAGCAACAACTGGCGTTACATCAATTCCAAGATTCGATAAAATTATCAAAACAGCAGTAAAAAACAAAACAAAATAAAAAACCGCCGATAAAGTTGGTGCAAATGTCTTCAATTTCAGATAGTGTTTTTTATCTCCTTTCTCTGCTTTTTCAAGAACCATATCTCTGAATTCGTTAAAAACACGGCACAGCATAACCGTAATGAATGAACCAAACACAACGATCATGAAATATTCATTGAAAACGTATCTTTTTATGTTGAGTCCTACATACTGAAGCGCTGTACAAATCACCACAAAATACATTGCAAGCACAATAAAATTGCTCATCCAAATCACATTATTACTTCTGCTTTGGACAAGATGCTCTGAACGTGTTCCATCATCTAACGAATTTATATAGGCCAAAAACTTATTTACTATAACTACAACAACGCACTGAAACGCAATTATAGCTAAAAGAAATAAATACACATTATTTATATGAGTAAATGCAGCTGTATCATTCAATTGATCTCTGCAGTTTATTTCTACAGCATAAATCATACAAAACAGAATTACATACTGAAATTTATGATTTAGGAAATTAACTATTTTTGCAGAAATGCTGGTCGGCTTTGTCTTTTTCAGATTCAAGATTTTAGATATAAGATCGTGCGATAAACCAATCTCAACAAAGCAATAAATTATTATCACTCCTATAGCGCAATATTCACAAATTAAACTATATTGTGTTCCAAGCAATGTATTAACTACAGAATACGCTACTGTCGTTATAAGTAAGGAGACAAGAATCAGCCTTGTAAATTTTTTATGAACGTTTTTCGAATCCGCATGAGAAATATTTTTGAATCTCAAATGTTCTTTTGGTCTTGAAAACAGCACGCAGCTCGCAAGCAAAATAGCAGAGAAAAAAACAAGTAGCTCAAAATATGAATTGTATAAGTACTCTGGATTCGTAAAGTAATATTTAGCGATCGCACTGACAATCAATGTTCCTATAAAAGATATGATTGTAGAGATAATCATACCAAAAGCGAGAATGATTCCGAGATCCAGGTGCGTAGACTCTCTCTTTAACTTATCCATTTCCATATTTATAAATTTTTTCGAAAGATAGAATGAAATAAGCATAAACAACGACTGTGCAAGTAGCGTCGAAAACGAAAATGCAAATAATCTCGTATGATTTAATAAAAATTCCACGATTACCTCTTATAATCCGATAAATACATTAAACTACATAAGTTTAGAATATATGAACGTATGAAAAATAAATATAGATTTTTTTAAAGATATACTTTTCCCATCGAGATGTGGAATTTGTGAATGTTTGCTTGACTCTGAAGGTTTGTGTCCAGATTGTTGGTCTAAAATAAGATGGATTTCCGAACCAAAATGCCGTATATGCGGACAACCTTTTATAACTGAGATGGAATCTGTTGACTCTGTATGCGCGCAGTGTGCTTCCAAGAAGCTATATTTTGATAAAGCTGTGTCTGTTTTCGTATACGATGATTTTTCTAAGAAAATAATACTGAAATTTAAGCATTCTGATGCCACTTATTTAGCTAAAATGTTAACACAATGGATGTTTAGAATCGCAACTTTAGAGATCGAAAGCTCTGACTTGATTATCCCCGTTCCTATTCATTTTACGAAAAGATTAAAACGAAAATATAACCAATCTGAGTTATTAGCCCTAAAGATAAGCGATATTAGCAATGTGAAATATGAACCAAGAATTCTCAAAAAGATCAAACAAACTTCTCCGCAAGAAGGTTTATCTGGCAATCAAAGACGAAAGAATGTTATAGGCTCATTTGGAATCAACAAAAAATACAAACATCTCCTGGAAAATAAACGAATTTTACTTATAGATGACGTTTTTACTACTGGATCTACAGTAAACGAGTGCGCAAAAGTTTTAAAAAAACAATCCGCTAAAGAGATTATTGTATTAACAATAGCAAGAGTAATAGTTTAAAAGAAAAATAAGTGGTCGGGGCGAGAGGATTTGAACCTCCGACACCTTGCTCCCAAAGCAAGCGCGCTACCAGGCTGCGCCACACCCCGACATTGGAGCGATCCAATCGAATATCTTTTACAACAATAAATATAATTATTCAATATATTTGTTGTTATATATTGTTCTTGTGAATTACTGATTAAATATATTCAACGTCTGTAAATGAACACTCTCTCAACTGATAAATTTGTGGATTTTTTGTGGATGAAATGAGAACAATTGTGCTGATTCAAAAAATTAGCATTTTATTAACACCTTATTAACAATTTGTTAATACTTTCAGTGTTAACAAAACGTCCAAATGAAATAATTGTGATTATTAATGAATTATGCAGCTAAAGCTTCTTTTAGCTTTTCCATAGCTTCGTCTTCATCAATTTGAGCGACGGCTGCGTACTCTCGCATGAGGCGATCCATAGCTTCCTGATATATCTGACGCTCACTATACGAATGTTCCGGCTGTGTAGCTGTCCTATGCAAATCGCGAACAACCTGTGTTATAGACATAATATCGCCAGAATTGATTTTTGCTTCATATTCCTGTGCTCTGCGACTCCACATCATTTTTTTTGCTTTAGTCGGAGTGCGAAGGCTTTCTATTGCTTTTTCCATGTCTTCTTTGCTGCAGAGAGAGCGAACTTTTTTGGCTATAGAGCTGTTTAGAGGTAGGCGCACGACCATTTTGTCTTTTTCAAATGAAATTACCAAGACTTTCAATTCAGTACCTGCAATATTCTCAGTTTCAATGCCTTGCACGACACCAACTCCATGAGCAGGATATACAACATACTGTCCGGATTTGAAAATCTCTTTTTTCATGATCTGTCCCTATAATCCTTTATTTATCAGCATATTAATACTTTTTTAAGGATTTTAAAAGAAGTTTTTACTATTTTTGGCACATAATTTATGAAGATGTTGATAAATGAGGGTTGGATGGGATAAGTTTAACAATCAGTTCTAATTCGTCGTTCTGAAACTATAAAAGCTCATCCATTCTACCAGGTCATTTTGAAGGAGAGAATCCCGCACAATCAAACGGCGCCACTTCTCCCCCGTCATTCTGAACGCAGTGAAGAATCCAGAGTTGTAGTGATGTATTGTTGTTTTTCGAAAACTGGATCCTTCGGTCGCTTCGCTCCATCAGGATGACGAGGGGAACGTGGAAAAAAAACGCAGGATAGCGATGATGAAGGAGGCTGCGAAATAACAAGGAAGACGCCTCAAAACTTAAGACAAGCCCTACCTGAACAGGTGTCATTCTGAGGGAGCAAAGCGACTGAAGAATCCAGTAAAAATAATCCATCAAGCAATGATTTACGCAAAATCTTTCCATTTTCTTAACAATTATCCATTAAAATCGGCTTATGTAGAATCGGAGGCTGTTACTATGTTCAAGCCATTCAAAATTGCCTTGCAAAAAAAATTGACGGGGGGGGTAATTACTTTTTGCGCATGGTGTTGCGCATCCGAAAACCACATAAAGGCGGCATATTAATCGAGTTCACATTCAGTATTCCCGTTTGTATCGCTCTTCTTTTCTTTGTAAATGACCACTACCGATTTTATGAGTTAAAAAACAAAATTCGAAACTTAGCATATCTTATTGCTAGTATGGTTCAGCACGTTACAAATACACATACGGATAAACAGCTCACACTGAGCGATTTAGCTCGGATAAGTTATGCAAGCTCTCTCAATTTGTTTCATACAAACGCAATGTTTAGTCCTTATCCTCTCGGAATTTATTTTCTAACACATTACCTTTATGTTAAAAAAAACGACAACGGTAATTATCAACACCAAGTTTGTTCTATCACTACGGGTAGAGGAAAACCAGCAGTAAATTCACTTTTCGATGGAATGAACAAAGCAATGAATTCATCAACGAAAACTCCGAGCGAAATTGAAGCAATACATCCTGATTTGGTTTGCGATAAAGTTGGTGAAGAACGGCTCCTTATAAGATGTTATTATCACGTGCCAATTGGAAGAGACGAACTGTTTAAGTCTCAATTAGGCTTCCACATATTAAAACCATCAATTGGTGTAGGAGGAAATTTCCTTGGTAAAAAAGAGAGTTTTATATACGAATTGGTTATCAGCCCAAAACCAGGTCTGTTTCCTGTAAAAGATTCTTAAAACGAGATGAGTTATCATAATAAATATAAAAAATACATAGAGAAAACACAGTAGAAACTGCTGCGGCTTTTACAATATTGCTAAAATCATTTTTGCAATTGTATACTGCCTTCATGGTATTTGTGTGATATTGAAGGAGTATTAATAGTGTTAACAGTCGGTGATAAATTTCCAAATTTTAATTTAGTTGCAATTTCGGATCTTCCATTGGATCAGATCAGCATTGATAACGCGTTCAAAGTAATAACTGAATCGACCTATAAAGATCAGTGGAAGCTTATTTTCTTTTACCCAAAGGATTTTACGTTCGTTTGTCCAACTGAAATTATAGCTTTTGCAAATATGCTGGATGAATTTAAGAAAAGGAATACTCAAATTTTAGGCTGTAGTGTCGATAGTGAATTTGTACACTGGGCGTGGAGAAAATACAAACCTGAGTTGAACAAACTGCCATTTCCTCTGATGGCTGATGTAAAGAGAGAATTGTGCACGGAGCTTGGCATCTTGTGTAAAAATTCAGGAGTGGCTCAAAGAGCATTATTTATTCTTGATCCCGAAAATATTATTCGCTTTGTGATGGTTACGGACCCTAACGTTGGTAGAAATCCCAATGAGGCGCTGAGAGTACTTGATGCATTGCAAACTGGCGAGCTTTGTCAGTGCGGATGGATTCGCGGACAAAAAACGATCGATCCGAAAGCTGGAGTATAATCATAAAATTAATATAAATGAAGGTGGCGATTTTGCATATTCGCGTACGATAATATGCTGTTATTTAAGTACTTTTCTCGGTTGTCGTCATGAATATGCAACGCTTTTTTTCCCGATTTCTCGTTTTTTCTATTTTTCTATAAAGAAAGAGAGTTTTTTAATTTCAATCTTGCGATTTGCTGAAATAACAGTACAATCATATTCATAAGTAGAAATATCATACGTTTGGAAATAGTCATATGACGGCAAAAATAGAAATAGTCGGTCCGCAGAGAATCAATGGCACAGTTCATATTTCAGGGGCAAAAAATGCTGCTCTCCCACTGCTGGCTGCTAGTTTGCTATCTGATGATAGTTTGACTCTGAAAAACGTTTCTCCTTTGGTTGATGTGAAAACCATGCTCAATTTATTAGAAGAATTGGGGGCAGTTCCTCATATAACAAGCGATAGTTTAGATTTTCAAACGATTTCTTTAAAGACTGATTCGATTGATAATTTTACAGCTCCTTATGAAATCGTGAAAAAAATGCGCGCGTCGATACTAATACTTGGGCCTTTGCTCTCTAGGTTTGGTATGTGTATGGTTTCTTTGCCTGGAGGCTGTTCGATTGGTGTACGTCCTATAGATCTTCATTTGAAAGGCATGCAGGCGTTGGGGGCGAATGTCGACTTGAGAGACGGATATGTTCATGCAAGTGCTCCGCATGGATTGAAAGGAGCGGAAATTGATTTTCCGATAGTCACAGTAACAGGAACTGAAAACGTTATGATGGCGGCGGTTCTTGCGAGTGGTACTACTGTACTGAAAAATGCGGCCAGGGAGCCTGAAATTGTTGATTTGGCGAACTGCCTCAATAAAATGGGGGCTGATATATCAGGTCATGGTACGAGTACGATCGTTATTAATGGTGTGAATAGCTTACATCATACTGAACATAGTGTTATTCCTGATAGAATAGAGGCTGGAACTTATGCCATAGCAGCTGGAATTACTAATGGATGTGTGAATTTAATTGGTGGAGATTTCAGGAGCTTGCTACCTTCGTTTGTTGAAAAAATGGAGCAAGTAGGACTGATTTTTACTGACATTGATAATGGTTTAAGAGTTGAATCCAGTGGGCACATTGCGCCGGTTGATATACAGACAGAGTCTTATCCAGGATTTCCGACGGATCTTCAAGCACAGACAATGGCATTGCTTTGTCTTGCCGATGGAGAATCGAATATTCAAGAAAATATATGGGAAAATAGATTTATGCACGTTGCTGAATTGTCGCGAATGGGAGCAAATATAGAGATTCATAATGCGCATGCGAAGATTATCGGAGTGAACGGGTTAAAAGGCGCTCCTGTTATGGCAACTGATTTGAGAGCGTCATCTAGTTTAGTTTTGTCTGCTTTGGCGGCGAATGGCAAGACAGTGATTGACAGAGTATATCATTTGGATAGAGGATATAGCTGTGTAAAAGAAAAGCTTGCCGGTTGTGGTGTGGTTATAGATAGAATACAATAGATTTAAGGAGGATGATATGATTCTTACAAATGAAGAAAAGTTTAAAGAAGATGTATTGAGCAAAGATTTTGTTTTGGTTGATTTTTATGCGGATTGGTGCGGACCATGCAGAATGATTGCTCCATTTTTGGAAGAAATACAATCGGAAATTAATGTCGATATTGTAAAAATTAATATTGATGAGAGCCCAAATCTTGCGTCTGAATATAATGTTATGAGTATTCCAACTATTGCGATCTTTAAAAAAGGCGAAAAAATTTCGGTTAATGTTGGAGCAGCTTCAAAAGCTCGATTGATTGATTGGATAAAAGTGCATCAGTAACAGAGAATCTAAGTGGATGAGTGTGAAGCAAAAAATATTATATGTACGAAATATAATGTTTCACGTGAAACACTCAATAAACTTGAAATCTACAAAAATCTGCTTGTGAAATGGCAAAGTGCGTTAAATATTGTTTCACGTGGAACATTAGAGGCATTTTGGAATCGCCATATTTTGGATTCTTTGCAAATAATTGATAAAATTCAAGGAAAAACAGTACTTGATGTCGGCTCTGGGGGCGGTTTTCCAGGAATGGTGTTGGCTATATGCAGTACTTTTCAAGTGACATGCGTTGATTCTGATTCAAAAAAGATGCTTTTTCTTGAGGAAGTAGCAAGATTAACCTGTACGAAAGTAAAAATTTTAACATCGCGAATTGAAGATATATCAGAAAATTTCGATACAATCTGCGCCAGAGGTTTTGCGTCTCTAAGGAATCTCATATTTTTATTATCAAAGCACGCAAATTGCGGAGTATTTTTAAAAGGCGAGAAATTAAAACAAGAGCTAGCAGATGCGCAAAAATATTGCGACTTCAAATATGAGATTTTCGATAGTGAAACAGACGTTTCAGGAAAAATTATTGTTGTTAGAGATGTTGTAGTAAAGAAAATCACTTATGGGGAAGATTTATAATATCGATCTTTGTGAGAATTTTTTAAAAAGAGTCGTTGGATTCATTAAACAGAATATTAATCCAATCGAGATCGCAAAGTATACGGTCGTTCTCCCTAATAATCGCAGTTGCAGAGAATTTAAAAAGTACTTTTCCGAAGATAACAACGCAAAAACACTGTGTTTTCCAAAAATTATATCTATTTCAGATACAATAATATTCGATAGCCAAAAAATCGCTTTGATAACAACGGGAATCTTGCGAAAACGTAACAAAAATATCCCGATTAATACGGTATTTGAACTAGCATTAAGTATAACAAAATTAATAAAAGAACTGATAATAAACAATGTAGATTATACAAAAATTCGGTATTCGGTTCCTGCAAATCTCATGAATCACTGGGAACATACTGTAAGTATGATTTATGAATGTGTAAATCACCCCGAAATAAACAAAATCTTGTCGGTTGCTACATTAAATTTGCGACATTATATCGAATCGATTTCAAAAAATAATGCGAAAATAATTGCAACAGGTATAAGTAATACAGATACTTATACGAAAGAATTCATAAAAGCTGTTTATATGTCTGAACATGGCCTAATATTCATGACTGGTAACGAAGATTCTCAAAATCAGGCGTATAACAAAGAAATTTTCGGCGATTTACCTTATACGAATCTTCCGGCAAATCAAAAAAAAGCATCAATAGAGTTAGCAGAATTTCAAAATATATCTGAAGAAGCGCAAGCTATTGCGATAGCTGTTAGAGAGGCGATATACGAGCAAAAAAGTGTCTTGATTGTAGCTCCGGATACTAATTTATCAAGAAGAATTAAAAGCGAGCTTATGCGTTGGAATATAGTAGCGGACGATTCTTATGGAGATATATTTGCTGAAACGTATCATGGACTGCTAATTTCTTTGATTCTTGATGCGTTTACTGATGAATTTTCATCTCGTTCAGTTTTGAAAATTTTAAAAATGACGCATTCACAATGTGCCTTTGAAATGGAACTGTTTTTAAGGACGCAGAGAAGCATATATCCTCATTTTTTTGACGCTTTTATGGCGTGGAAATCTACAAATTCCGGAATTAATCAAAAAATCTCAAGAAACATCTACAATCTTTATAACTTACTGAAAAGCAATAATTTATTTGAGCAAAACGCGAAAAAAACATTCTCTACATGGTCGCATATAATTACGGATGTGATTAATATTTTTAATGCGGAAAGCGTCGTACAATTTTCAGAAATTATCAAACAATTCGTTGATTTTTCTGATGTTTTTGGTGAGATAACTTTTGCTGAATACTCTATTTTCATTAAAAAGCACGCTTTGCAAACTTCAGTGCGTCATGCGCGCGGGTATACAGATGGCATTGTGATGTTGGGCACCATAGAGGCGCAGTTGCTTGATGCTGACTTAGTGATAATAGCAGGCGCGAATGAAGATTCTTTTACATCATCTGAGAAGGACAATTTCTGGATGAGCGAATCTATGATGCGTGCTTTAAATATGCCGACCAATGAGAAAAAAGATAAGTTCATACAATGCATTTTTGAACGACTTGCCTACAAAAAACACGTTCTTATTACTCGTTCAGATAGGGTTCTTGGCACTCAGCAAGTCAGATATCCATTTTTGGATAAGTTATTGAAAGTGCAAAAGGTACAAACAAATACGGCTCTTTATAATCTTATAAGTTGTGTTAATAAAATTGAAAAAGCACACAATGATTCAAAAATCTCTCTTCCTTTCGCAAATCCACAGTTGAAATATCGTCCGAATAAATTTTCGGTAACAGATATCGAATTATTAAAAAATAATGCCTATGCGTTTTATGCAAAAAAAATTTTAAGGCTCAAAGAATTAAATGAATTTGATGAAATAAAAAATCTTCGCGGAAATTACATTCATGCAGTGCTCGATAATTTTGTGAAAAAACGTTATGGAGATGATATATATCACGCGGCTCAAGAGACTTTGAAAGAACTCAAAATTGATCAGCTCTCGTTCGGATTTTGGTTTTTTAGAATAGATAGCATTTTGGATTTTGTAAAAGAAAACACATTTGGAAACTCAATTTCCGAAATATGGGGAGAACGTTTACTGGCTATTGACCCAAACAATGTATGCAAAATTATATGCAAGGCTGATCGAATAGATGTAAATGATGTCGACAATAGTATTACAATCATAGATTACAAAACATCGTCAGAAAAAATAACAAAAAAAAGCGTAGAACAAGGAGAAAAGATTCAACTATTGTTTGAAGCATGGATTGCGCAGAATAATGGATTTAAAATATCGAAAAATGCAGTTTCATCTATACAATATTGGTTTTTGAAAAAAGAAAGCGAAAAAGTAATAATCACAAACGATATTGAGTCTACAAATTTATTGGTGGAAAAGACAATTGATGGCCTAAGAAAACTCATATACCAATATAATATTATCGGAACGCCATATTGCGTTAATGTAGGATATAAATTTGACGACAGCTATATGCATTTGGCCAGAGTAAAGGAGTGGCTCGATGCTTGATGAGATAAAAGACGTTGGCGCTTCTGTTTGGATTTCAGCTTCGGCAGGTACGGGAAAAACGAAAAGTTTGATTGACCGAATACTTGCGCTGCTTCTTAATGGTGCGGTTCCATCGAAAATTGTGTGTTTGACATATACTAAGGCGGCGGCGACTGAAATGTTGACCCGTCTGTCTTCTTTGGTGCAGCGATTTGCGTCGTTATCCGATTCTGATTTGCTCAATGAATTAGAGGCCTATGGATTTGGAGCGATGTATGCAAACATAGCTCGCAAGTTGTACGAAAAAAGTCTAATTTCTTCGGAATGGGTACAAATAAAAACCATACATAGTTTTTGTTTCGGGATTTTAGAAAAATTTCCAATCGAAACGGGATTACTGCCGGGAGTGAATTTATGCGATGAGTATGAGAAAAAGCGTTTGCTGAACCAAGCAATAGAAAAAGTGATTTTTCAGGAAAATTATCGCAAATTCAGTGAGTTTATATCGCGTTTCACAATAGATATAAACGAAATTCTTGGCAAGAATGTTTTGAAGTTGCAAAAGTTTCTATCGAAATTCGATAATTTTGAATCGCTATATTGTGACTTCTTTAATATAGAAAATCGTGAGCTGCTTTTTTCAGAAAATAAAGACGCTTTTTTGATTGATGGATTATTTAACGGAAAAGCGCAGCAAACATTTCATGAGCTTGCGGAAATTTTATCTTTCGGAGAGAAAGAAGATGTCAAAAAATCCGAAATATTATTTAGAAACGCACAAAAACTTTCGGGAGATTTTATTGTTGCGTTTCTAACGAAGGATTTTGGCATTCGCTCGAAGCTGTGCAGCAAAAAAATATCAGATTCATATCCGAATTTGCCGGAAAAAATGCAAGAGACTGCGCAAAAAGCTCTCCTCTTTTATGAGAAGAAAAATCGTTATGTTTCGGCCGAAGCAAATATTGCGCTGTTTTCGGTGATTGGAAAAATATTGTTTGAATACAATGAGTTAAAGCGAGAGAATCATTGCATAGATTTCGATGACGTCATCTCCATGACTTCCGGACTGCTAAACAATATTGATTGGGTAATGTTTAAAATCGACAACAATATTGATCATTTGCTTGTGGATGAAGCGCAGGATACAAGTCCGGAGCAATGGGAAATAATCAATACAATAACAGATGAATTTTTCGCGAATTATGGTTCTGAAAAAACGGTTTTCGTGGTAGGAGACAAGAAGCAGTCGATATATTCTTTTCAGGGAGCAGATGTTCAAATTTTTCAAAAAATGTACGAGAAGTTTGAGCAACGTTCGCGGGCAAGCGGTCAGCGTTTTCACAATGTCGATTTAAATAAATCATACAGAACAACGGGAAATATTCTTTCTTTTGTTGATGATGTTTTCAAGAACACGAAGCATTATACGAACAGGACGCAAGCGACTGGAGTTGTTGATATTGTGGAGCTTTTCAAGGATGAACAAAGCGGAAAAGATGTGGATGTTTGGGAGGTAAAAACAGAGTCTGAACCCGTTTCAACAATGACGGCAGAAAAAAAATTGGCGAAATATATTGCGGATTTCATCAAAAGCAGTATTGATTCGCGTATTTTTGTGGAATCGAAGAATAGGGCAGCAAGAGCGTCGGATTTTATGGTTTTATTTCAGCGGCGAGATATTCATACCATGCGAGAAATCATAAAGGCCTTGCGCAAGAATAGCATTGCAGCTTCCGGTATAGATAGAACGCTTCTAAAAGATGAAATAATTGTCGAGGATTTGATTACCTTTGCGCAATTTGCGATTTTTCATTTGGATGATTTGCTGTGTGCTCGTGTTTTGAAATCGCCTGTGGTCGGAATTTCGGAAGATGAACTAATGCGCCTATGTTTGGAACGTGAGGAAAGAGGCCTGTGGGAATATTGTTTACAGGATTCCGAATTGTGCAGAAAACATCATCTGCATGAACTTCAAAAAATCTTAGATCGGGCGCCATGCGAAACTGCATATACATTTTTTTCATCGGCGCTTACAAACGGTTTAAAGGCAAAATTTATCTCGCGACTCGGTGAAAAATGTTTGGAGGCGTTATACGATTTTATCGATATAGTAATGCACTACGAAAAGGAAAATACAGCATCTTTGCAAAGTTTCCTTCAATGGTTTCGTTTGTTTGGAAATGAAATTGAGATAAAGCGAGAGTCGTTTAACTGCGAAAATTGCGTAAGGTTGATGACGGTTCATGCGTCAAAAGGATTGCAGGCGCCATTTGTTTTGCTTGCTGACACTCATTTTTATAAAACGAAAAATGAAAAAATTTTGAAGACAAATGATGGTATTTTATTATGGAATTTTTCTGCGGATTTTCGACCGAACGAAATGAAAAATTTGTGCGCGGAATATGACAAATATGAGTCTGCGGAGTCAAAGCGAAGATTATATGTGGCCTTGACTCGTGCGGAAGATTACGTGTGCGTTCTGGGACAGAATCAAGAAAAGAGGCGAAATGACTGCTGGTATGATTTCATAAAAAGAGAAATTAATGCGGAAAAATTCAAGGAAACGGAAATTTGCGAGCAAAAACTTTTGAGATTTGAGAATTTCTCTGTCGCAAATAATGACGAATCAGAGGTTATTTTAAAAAACGAAAAGAACAATATCGAAATTCCTTATTGGTTTTATGAAAAACTTGAGTTGCCTGCTATGCCGACTGAAAATACAAAGCAACTTGCTCAGACAGAGCAAATGACATACGGAGATTGTGTACATCTTTTGCTTAGCGAGCTACCAAAATACGGAAATGCTTTTGAAATGTTTGCTGATGCTTTTGTTGATCGATTCGATTTATCAGATTCATTAAAAAAATCCGCCAAAAAAGAGGCATTCAAAATTTTATCAGACGAAAAATTTGATTTTATTTTCGCAAATGATTCGTTATCAGAAGTGACTTTTGTTGATAAAGAAGGACAAGAGGGGCGAATCGATAAAATTGCATTTTTTAATGGAGATATTTGGATTATCGATTTCAAAACAGGCATTTATCAAGAAGAAATACCACGAAAATACATCGAACAATTGGAAAAATACAAAAAATCCGTGATAGAGGCTTTTAACACTCGACAAAACAACATTAAAACCGCAATTTTGTGGACAGTTAACGCAACATTAGTTGAAGTGAAAGAATCTGTATAAGATGAGCCCATACACAATTAGCTAATTTACAGAATTTACAGGAAATAATCCAGGTTTCGGTGTGATAATCAACTTACTAAGACATAAGCAATTGCTTCCGGCAGAGTTTTTTACAGTTGGTGGATCTATTAAAAAAAATCCTAGTTTACTTTTGCTGAAATGATTTTTTGAATAATAACATTCTATAAGCACTCGTTCTTCTCCATCTTTCTGACAAACTAAATCTGGATGGATAGCTTCTACTTGAGCTTGTGTTCTTTTTAACGTTTGCATTGCTGTTATTGGCATGTCTTTAAAAGTTGAAGTAGCATAAGTACCTGAGTATGTTCTTTGGTATTGATAGCTATCGTTACTTACTCGCTTGATATAAGAAAGCTCTATACCATAGCAAATTCCAAACGGATAAGGATAAAACATTGAATTTGTATGGAAGAAGTTAAGACAACTTGCATATGTTATTCTTTTTATATCACTACGTCCGATTTGTTTACCTGATCTGGTATTTGTAATTTGTTGAATCATACTTGCAGCGAGATATGTCGATGATTTTATCTTGTTATTTAATTCATAGAGTCGATAGTGATCATTTACAAAAAATAAAAGCGCTATACAAATAGGAATACTGAACGTGAACTCAATTAATATGCCGCCTTTATGAGTCTTGCGGATGCGCAACATTCTGCGCAAAAAGACGATTCCCCCCCGTCAATGTTTTTTGCAAGGCGTTTTTCAGTGATTGTAGTTTCATTGTATATTCCTGAATAATTTTTAAGAGAATTTTATAAAAAAATTACTAAAGAAAGATTTATAAATGGAATTTTTGATTTAATTTTCCTGCCTAATGTTAAGATAATTCGCCATGTTTAAACGCTGAAAACGAAATTGTGCCGATTCTTCGTGCAAATAGCATTTTGAAGCCTTGCAGTGTATCAAATAAAGTCGGAGTTTCGATTGCTATGATGGTTTGCGAATTTACCCATCCATTTTTTACAAGATAATTTACAATTTTTTCGATGCTTATATTCGCATGAAACGGAGGATCTAAGAAAACAAAATCACAACTTTGCTCGCTTTTTTTGATTTTCAGAATATCAGAGCAAATTACGGTAGAAAATTTTTCAGCTTTTACTTTTGCGATGTTTGCTTTTATCATTTTTGCGGCATCAGTATCGATATCAACGAAATACGCGTGTTTTGCGCTCCGTGATAGAGCTTCTATTCCGACAGCTCCTGAACCTGCAAAACAATCCAGTACGACTTTGTCTTTGAAAAATTCACCGATATCTCTATCGATTTTTGATGATTCTAATATATCGAATAACGATTGGCGGGCTCGTGATAAAGTCGCTCTTGCAGAGTTGGGTACATCTATACAAATGCCTTTAAACTTGCCTGCTATGATTCTTATGCTCATGACAGTATTTTTTGTAACTGCATTATTTCGTCTATTTGATTTAATGCATTGTTTTTGGTGATTGAAAGAGCTCGTTCACGGATATTTTTTAAAGTATTCCCCGACAGTAATCGCTCGAAAGTATCGCAAATGTCATCGCTGCTATTTACCTCAAATCCAACTTCTTTTTCCTTGAGAAAATCGCTGACTTCCAGGGCGTTTTCCATATGCGGACCAAATAAAACAGGCTTTCCGAGGGCAACGGGTTCATATATATTGTGTCCTCCAACCTCAACAAGTGAAGCACCAACAAAGCAAATGTCGGCCAATCTAAAAAAAGTACCCACTTCTCCGAAAGTATCGACACAATATATCTCGCATTTGGAATTTTCATCAATTTCAGATCGCAAAGCAAACGAACAATCATGATTTTTGATAATTTCGCAGACTCTTTTTACTCGTGTTAAGTGCCTAGGAATGATGATTGTTACAATATCGTATTTTTTTCGCAGTTTTTTATGAGCTTCAAGAATTACATCTTCTTCTTTTTCATGGGTGCTTGCGACCGTAAAAACGATTTTTCCTGCGCATATTTTTTTGAAAGTCGCAAGAAGATCCTCGTTGCATGCTAAAATGGCATTTGCATGCTTTAGATTGTCTATGCGCTTTGTGTTTTCCGGAGAAAAAGATGCGTAACGCTCGCAATCAATATCCGACTGTGCAAGAATGCATGTAAATTTTCGCAAAATCTGTCCAAATGTGTTTTTGAAGTAGCTCCATCTCTTAAATGACCTTGGAGATAATCTTGCGTTAAGCAAAAAAAGAGGAATTGAACGTTCGTGTACTTCTGAAATGGTATTTGGCCATATTTCCGACTCCAGAAAAACAGCTGCGTCCATTTTCCAATAATCCATGAATTTTTTTATCCACGACGGATTATCGGCAACCACAAATTGATGAAAGCAATTTGGAATTTTTGCGATTTTCGGCTGCAAAATTTCAGCGGATGTAACGGTGATTGTAGTAATCAAAATGTTCAGATCAGGAAGCTGCTTTTTTATGTGATTTATAAAAGTCAAAGCAGATGTTGATTCGCCGATACTTGCAGCATGGATCCAGATCAATTTTCCTTGTGGGCGTTCAACTGTTGCTATTCCAAAGTGATTTTTTACGCTTTCCTTTTTATCTTTCCCATACAAGCATCTTGCATAAAAATACAAGCGCAGAATAGGCGAAAAAATTGAAAATAACACGCGATATAATTTGATCAACATCCCAATAACCTATGAGCTTCTTTGGAGGCCTCATTTATGCGTGATTCTACCATTGCAACAGCTTCTTTTTCCGACATATTTTTCAATTCTTGAGGCGTAATTGGCTTGCCCCAAACCATGACTCCACGATTAAAAGGCCACGAAATTATAAATCTGTCCCATGAATCTAACCTGCGATATCTTTTTACGGCGAAACTGTAAACGAGTATATCGGCATTGGATAATCTTGATATAGCAACGACTCCTGGGGCCAATTTATGACGAGGCCCACGTGGACCATCAGGAATAATTGCGACATATTCGCCGCTTCTTACGAGTTTGATCAGATTTTTGGCTGCAGCCATGCCTTTTTTTCCCGTGGAACCATACACAACAGGCATAGAAAAACTTTCGACAACTTTAGCTATTAAACGACCGTCTCTATGACTTGACGCAAGAACATGCAATGGTTTTTTCCATTTCCAAACGCATGGAGCAAGCATAAGCCTATCATGCCAAAGACAGACGATAAACGGTTTGCCAGATTTGTGATAAGAATTAGGAATTTCTTCGCCTATAACTTTCCACCTTGTTGTGTAATACGAAAAACGCATGAGATAAGGCAGAATTTTCGACGCCATACGTTCGAAATCCGCGCTTTTTCGCGCTTCTTTTGTAAAATCCAAGGTTTTTTCGATTATCTTATTAAAGTCCAAACGCAATAAATTACCTCGTAAAGAAATCAGTTATACGTTGAAAAAACGACTTATGCTCTGGCTGTGGCGGAACAGGAGGAAGTACCGTTTCATGCAAGCAGAATACGATTTTTGCCGGCTCTTTCGTTAAATCAGGAATTAATTCCAGCCCTAATATCTCGCCGTCATCGACAATTTTGTAAGCTCTGTATCCGAGTTCAGACAAAGTCTTTTGAATCTCATCATGGTCTGTGCCAGAAGCCTTCAGAGCATTAGTATTTACACCAAGCATAATCGCCGGATGATACTTTGCAATAGTCTTTTTTGCTCCGTGCAATGCTTTTAGCTCGCTCCCCTCGATATCCAATTTCAAAACATCAACATGATTTATCTGATTTGCTACAACAAAATCATCGAGAGCAATAGTATCTACATTTTCTTTCGCAACTGTCTCAACTCCACTGAAACTGAATTGATTCCCAAAAGTGTTGATTGCGCTGCGTTCTTCTGTAGCAATGCTTAAAAGAGCAGTTCCGCTAGAATCTGAAATAGCTAAACGATATGTGGAAATAATATTTTCGAGATTGTTAATCCTCACATTATCAACCAACCTGTTATAATCTCTGGAACTTGGTTCTATAGCAATCACTCGACCGTTCGGGCCTACAGCTTTGGTTGCGACTATCGAAAAGTAGCCGAAACTTGCGCCAACATCAATGAATACACCATCTTTTGGAAGCAATGAATTTATGATAACCATCGAATTTGGATCATAAATCCCTTTTACAAACAGAGCTCTGAAAATTTCGTTGTCAGGATATATGCGAACGACAAAATCATCGATCCATTTCATAACGACAGGCGTTTTCATGTGCAAATACTTCCACCAACGCCCCCATTCTTTAAGAGAACCGGCAGAATCTCCGGAATATCTGTTCCAGCCTGATACAGGAACAAGATGATCGTAAGAAGGTGCTTCTACGTCTATGCTGACACTTACGGACTGTTCATCTGGAGTTTCAATTTCGACGATTTTCTGCGATGTTTCGGATTCATTTTTATTAGCTGATTGCGTTTCTTCAAGTACTTTCGGCTGGACTACTTCGGTGGTGGAGTTTGCGTTTATAGTTTCTACAGTGCGGTTTTGTGCCGTTGTAGAATCTTGGTTCGATTGCTCATTTGCATATCCTTGAACAAAAAATACTAATAAACTTGCGGAAATAATGGCTTTTTTATAGAAATTGACCATACAAAACTCCTAAAGAAAAACTCTCATAACATACTAGTATTAATATCGAAAAAAACAAGGGTTTTCATCGTTTTCTTTTACAGCTACAGAGCGAAAAAATCCTATTTTCACATTTCTCTTGATAAAAAAGAAGTTTTGCGGTATCTAATACACATGTTTTTCTTGCATGCGTCCTTAGCTCAGCTGGATAGAGCGTCGGCCTTCTAAGCCGCAGGTCGTAGGTTCGAATCCTACAGGGCGCACCAAATTCAGATTTATTGCTAGATTAATACTGGCAGCAGGATTAGTTGTTTTAAATAAATTCATTTTTGTGTTTGTCACATTTCAATGTTAATTCAATTTTTTAATCTGAATCGTTAATCAAATAGATAAGCATTGAAGTATCAAAAGAAGATATTTTTCTCAAAAATATACTTGACATTTGTGTTTTGCTGTATTAACATAATAGCACAATAGAACGCAAATAAAATTAAAGATTGGATTAAGCGATGAAAGATGACCACCATATTTACGAAGTAGATTTGTTTGAAGCGATTGCTTCGCTCGAAGACGCAAAAGACGCGAAAAATTTTTTCACAGATCTTTGCACACCGGCCGAAATAAAAGCCTTTATAGAAAGGTGGAGAGTGTGCCAACTGCTCAGTGAGAAAAAGTACTCCTACAGACAAATCAGCGAAATGACTCACGCAAGTTTAACCACAATTGGCCGAGTCGCTCGCTTTTTAAACGAAGAAAATTATGGCGGTTATCGAAAAATGTTAGAAAAAATATCGCTTTCCCAAGACGAATGAATGATAGAAATGAATAACAAAGGAGATTGAAAATGAAAAAAATCACTATCATGGCGGCAGTTATTCTGGCGTCAATTTTTTTTACTCAAAAAAACGTTCTTTTAAATAAAAATGATAACCGCGAAAAAATAATAAAAGTAAAAGTATGCAAAGTCATCGAACACGAAGCGTTAAATTCGGTTGTGTCTGGATTGACTGATTATCTGAAGTCGCAAAATGAAAAGAAATATGATATAAGCGTGGAAACCTGCCAAGGAAATATGGCGCTTGCCTCACAAATTATCGCGAAATTTTCCGATTCGGGCGCAGATATCATCGTAACGGTCGGAACTATTCCTTCTCAAGCGGCTTATAAGTTCGCGAAAAACGGAAAAGCGAAAGTGGTCTTTAGTTCTGTGACAAATCCCAAAGATATTTCTGAAAATTTGAAAAATTCTAACATAACAGGAGTATCGAATTTTGTTGCTTTGCAACCGCAGCTTAATTTGTTTAAGGAAATCCAACCTAATCTGAAAAAACTCGGAATAATTTATAACACAGGCGAAGCGAATTCCGTTTTTATAGTAAATGCTTTGAAACCACTTTGCGAAAATGCGAATATCGTTTTGATTGAGCAAGGAATATCAAAAATTTCGGAAATTCCGCAAGCGACGGAACGACTTGCGAAAAATTGTGACGCTATTTTTATAAGCAACGATAATATGGCTTTGAGCGGAATGGAAAATATCGTTTCGATATGCAATAAAAATGGCATTCCAGTTTACGTGAGTGATACAGACCAAGTTGAAAAAGGTTGCGCAGCGGCTCTTGGCCCTAATCAATATGACATCGGTATTCAGACGGGAAAAATCATAAAACGCGTTATTGATGGCGAAGATATTAACAATATCGAAATCCAATATCCGACTACTACCGAACTTTATATCAACACGAAAAGCGTGATTGAAATTCCTTACGCAATAAAAGCGCGAGCCAAAAAAGTTTTTTAGATTTTCGAGAGGAATAATAAACAATGCTGACTTTAAATGAACTAACAATCGCCATCGAAATTGGCATAATATACGGAATTTTGGCGCTCGGAATATATCTTACTTTTCGCACTATCAATTTTCCCGATCTTACTTGCGATGGAAGCTTTGTTACGGGGGCAGCCGTTTCGTCTGTGATAATAAAAAGCGGTCTTAATCCTATGGTCGGATTATTTTTCGCGATGCTTACAGGTGGAACAGCGGGGCTCCTAACCGGACTTATAAATATTCGCTTAAAAGTTGAAGATTTATTGAGCGGAATAATTGTTGCATTTATATTGTATTCGATAAATTTAAGAATCATGGGAACAAATCCAAATATATCTTTGGTTAATGAAACGACGATTTTTTGTTGCGGAAATCCTATATTAATTTGCGCAGTTATTGTCGCGCTTATTCTTTTTTTTATTGCATATTTATTAAGCAGCGATTTTGGACTTGGATTGCGTACGATCGGACAAAATAAAAAATTCGCTTCGGCTAACGGAGTTAATGTAAATGTCATGACAATTTTCGGATTGGTAATCAGCAATGCGCTAATCGCAATTTGCGGAGCGATTTTTACCCAATATCAGGGATTCTGTGATGTGTCTCAAGGAACAGGGTGTTTAGTGATTGGATTAGCATCAGTAATCATCGGAGAAAAACTCATTTCGAAAATAAAATTCGCGCGTGATATGGAAATTGTAAGTAGAAATTTTTGCGAAATATTTCTCGCATTATTCGCGTGCGTTATCGGCTCCATCGCTTATAGAATTTTCATAACCATTGCAATAAACAGCGATATTTTTGGATTAAAAACTCAAGACCTGAATTTAATAACAGGACTATTGATAATTTTTATAATGAGCGGGAAGCAAAAATGTTGAATCTGAAAAATATATACGTAAGAAATGTTTTAGTCGATTTGAATTTAACCGTCAATGAAGGCGAATTTGTCTTGGTTATCGGAGAAAATGGATCAGGAAAAACGACTCTGTTTAATACAATTTCCGGTAGTGTTACTCCCTCTGGCGGATCCGTATTCATAGCAGGAAAAAATATAACGAATGAACCGCAATATCTGCGCGCAAAACTCGTTGCAAACGTATTTCAGGACCCGAAAGTCGGAACAGTAACCAATATGAGCGTGCGCGATAACCTTAACATGGCGTATATGCGAGGAAAAAAACGGACATTATTGGCTCCGAGTTGTTCGAAAAATCGAGATGACTTTTTCAGAGAGAAACTTGTTGAAATTGGTCTTGAAAATAGACTCGATAGCCTGGCCGGAGAGCTTTCAGGAGGCCAAAGACAGGCTTTAAGCATGATAATGGCACTAATAACAGATTCAAAAATTGTGCTTTTGGATGAAATAACAGCAGCTTTAGATTCGGAAAATTCAAGAAAAGTTTTGCAAATAATTGATAAGTGCGTTTATAAGCAAAAGAAAACGTGCCTGATGATAACGCACAACAAAGACCAAATAAATCAATTGGGGGATCGGACGCTTATTTTGAAAAATGGAAAGCTGGTACAGATGTAATATGCAAAATAACTTAAAACGATTAATAGAATTATTGCGAAAGTTAAAAAAATTGCACTTTAGATCCCAAAAATCAAATGTCTAGAAAGGCTATTTTCGACTTTTGCAATTCCCCCTTAAATGTCTAGATTGAGATATTCTTTCAGTTTAGTAGCATCTTTGGCGGCGATACATTCTTCCAAAATCTTCTTCATCTCCTCTTCTGTTTTAAATTTTTCCTCTTTTTCCTTTTCATCAGAATCTTCCTCCTCGAAAACTACGTCCCAACCATCTGCGAAAGGATCTTCAAGAGCTTCGATCGCTTCCTTTCTAATAATATTTTTAATTTCTTCGTCTTCTGTTTGTCTTAACATGTTAAATGCGATATCGATCAGCAACTCTAAGCCAATGTAATAATTCTCTTCTACTGACTTAAAAAACCGAGTTTCTGACTCATAATATGCCCTCTTCGGATCCTTTAATTTTTCTAACACGTTTGTCAATTTGCCGGATTCATTACATTTCTCGAACATCTCTCTTTTATCTCCAATCTCATCTAAAGCGGAAACAAAAAGCTCCATATCTTCTGGTGAATAATTTTGCTCTAGGTTTTTGAAATAATTGGGTAAACATTCTTTAATTAATTTTTCTTCGTGCGTAGTTATTGCTCTTTGGAGGATCTCTCTTGTAACTGGTATATTTTGTTCAAAACAACGTTTAAGTAATGAAGAAGTCAATTTATGCCCTGGAAATGCCTTGTCAAAAAATTCCAAAAACTCCATCGGATTATCTATAACAACAGCTGGATATTTCACCAAATTTCCAATAAGCTCTAGATTATTTTTATCATGTTTCAAGCTATTCAATAGATTTGTTAAGTTTATTGATTTTTTTGGTAAATCATTAAAATACTCGAAACAAGTCCGTATATCATGATCTTTAGCTCTCATATATTTATATTCGTGCTGTATTTCGGGCTGTTCCAGACAAATTTTTTCCAATTTCAAAACATTCATAATCACAGCATCTGGCATCAGAATATGATCTGCAGTAGCATACCTCATGAATTTTTCCATATTTTCGTGAAATTCATATATACCCAAAAACCTTTGATTTTTGAAAAACATATAATTCGCATTCCGACCATTAATTTGCCCGATTTTTTCAAAATTTGATAATAATCCATTCAAAACAAGAAAGAAAATCTCTTTGTTAAGATGCTGATAAGGAGAATCTTCATTGAAAATTGCAAATTCCATATCAAAAGAGTAATTCGAGATTTTCAGCCCTATCTCAGCAAATAATGGATCTTTGCACATGCTAAGGGCATTTAGTATGTCGAAATAAAGATTTTCGTGAGACTTTTCCCAAAATTGTTGCCAATAACGTGACATTAGGTTTTCTTTCTCACGAAGATATGGATTCTGAATGCTATAACTGAAAAGAGAATCATTAATCTCCAATTTGTTATCCAATATTTTTTGGATATATTTTTCAGCACTCGAATCGCTAAGTTTTCTTAGAACAATCAAATGATCAACTTTCGCGGCTTTTGCTAATTCGAACACATCATCAAGAGAAATTATGCCATAAGCAAAAGCATCGATAATATAATACAAGTTGGAAGTAATATCTATATCTGTTAGCTCGTTATTTTGCTTCATTCTGTTTAGGGTGAGAGAAATTCTCAACAAATCTTTCCTTTTTTTGTAAAATTCAAGTATTTTTCGTAGCACTCCTTTTTCAAAAGCAATGGCTTCGGATTTTAATAAATCACAGGCGGATATTTTCTCACTATAAATAATTTTTTCCAGCGAATTAGAAGAAAACTTAACATTTTCTAGAGCTCCTCTGTCCTCCGCAATCTTATATAGTAACAAAAAGTTATCAATTAAATTATAACTTATCTCTGGTTGCTCAATTTGTTCCAACATATCATTCATTAGTGAAACAACGTCGGAAATATCAACATCTATTTTTTTAGATATTATTTCATCGACTAGTTTTTCTAACCACCGCGTTTTTACGGCACATTCAAATACGTTTTTTGAAATTTTTTTGTTCGTAACTAATTGATTTGCCAATTCCTTAGGTATTGGATGACGGCTTCTTATTCCTAGTTCTGCAAAAAATTTATACAAAGTTTCTTTTTTGATTTTTTCTTCTTTTCTTTGGGGTATTTCTTTTCTTAGCTGTGATTCTTCTTGTTTTTTCTTTTGTTCTATTTTTTTTGCAATTTCAGATTCAAATAAGATTTCAGATTTCTTATTCTCGTCAGAATTATCGATCATGGGAGTCCATAGCAATCCATGTTTGCGCATCAGTTCATAAAGAATAGAACGGACATTTTTACAAGAAAATATTTCTAATATTCCACGATCCTTAGGATAGTGTAATAGTCTGACGAGATTTCTTTCTCTTGTCAAGAACATACTTTCATTCTGATCATCTGTAATAAGACAAGGATAAGAAAGCATATAACAAGGAGCAGAACCACAAATGGTTAAAGCTTCCTCAGCGTTATCCAAACAGCGAATAAATACTGCGCTGAGAATATCCGCTATTTCTTTCCCAATGTTTACTTTATCATTATTCGCCGGATATCCGGCTTCTTTTAAGATTTCTTTATACTGTTTAGTCCATTCACTAGCTCCACTCACTGAATAAAGGACTAATTGCTGGAACTCTCTTTCATCGTTATGTTCTAACTCGTTTATTCTTTGGCTGAATTCGTCATAAAACAGTTGATTGGTGAAAGGATCAAACTTTTCGGCGATACTGGGATCACACAACATCGCATACAGGAAGCCAGGTAAATTCTTTGAACCTTTGAAAAGGGAAAGTCCAATAAACTTGTGAGCGGAGTGAGTTAGTTCGTGAAATAATACAGAGCCTAATCGGGGTGCAAACGGTGTATCCGAATTTCCAATCAATATACTCTTTTCCTCGGTTGAAAGAGTATTCAATAGAACAATACCAAACTCACTACTTGAAGCAGACTTTTCACCATACATTATCGAAAAATGCGGTTCTAAAGGTACAAGGCTGTCTTGGCCTTCATACAATTTTTTTAATATGAGCATTTTTTCGAAAAAATGTCTCCCAGTAAGATTTTTCGAAATTTCTCGTAATGCTTTATCTACTTTATCAACAAAAGCAGGATCCTCCACAGATTTTTGAATTGTTACTAGCTCAGAATTAAATCGATCAAACAATTCGGCTTCGTTATATCCAGCAATTTCGGTAACATACTGTCCCAATCCTTTTTTTGTTGCGTAATTAACTATTGAACGCCATGAAACATCCAAGACTTCGTAATTCTTCCATTTGCGAACACCTAAAGCTTGTGACAATCTAAGCCAGCTGTGTTCAGAAATGTTTGGTTCTACAGGACCAATTTTGCTTAAAACTTCAAAAGATTTTTTCGAATCTATCGTTTTTGAATTTAGTAAAGTTGGAATTTGTATACTCGAAGGAGATCTCGTTAATTCGTTTCGAGGTCCATCTACAGCAAAGTTTTTTCCAAACAAAAAACAAAAAGATATGAATACTTCGAAATACAGTTCTTTTCTCATTCTTCTCTCCAAAGATTATCCTTACATTTTTTTATAAGAATAGTCTAAATTAAAAAGGTTAATTTACAATTAATTTTGGCTATAAAGCAGCATTGAGTTAAGAGTGTATAGTATAAGGCCTGAGACACAGCAGATTAAGCAGATATAAGATCAAAAAATAATTAAATATGGTTCTAGACTAGATTAGAGTGGATGAAATCTGAGATTATTTAATAACAACTTGTAAATATTTTCATGACGATGATTAAAACGCCATTCCGTTTCCTTCAAGTGTAAGCTGAATTTTTCACATGTGATTCCTCTCATTTTCACTAACCTATTTTTTGCAACTCCCCAAAAGTTCTCAATTCCGTTAACATGGGCTCTTACATTAGCAAAAATATCCTCGCTATGAGTAACTCTGTAATGCTTTTTGTAGCCCGCATTTACAAGTCCATCATAAGCTTTCCATTCATCACTGTAAATTGTCGAATCGCTTGGCGCAAGCTTTTTTATTATCGGCACGAGTTCACTC
>CADBNZ010000040.1 GCA_902796155.1 uncultured Pseudomonadota bacterium | reverse complement strand
TTGAACAAAACAAAGAAAGGTTTAAAAAATTTTTGCATAAGATAATTCATATCAAAGTCGATGATATACCAAGTACTGAAAATTTGAATAAAGTAGACTCAGCCTGGCTTTTGGAAAACTATCAGAGAGATCAAATCATGCGAGGTCTGAAAGATGCAAAGGATTCCGATATAGTGCTAATTTCTGATTGTGACGAAATCCCGAATCCTATTCGCATTAGAGAGTACAAACAGAATCGCGAATCTGATATTCGTGTTTTCAAACAATCAATGTACCACTTCTTCTTGAACAATTTTTGCAAAACAATAAAAACATGGAGAGGGACAAGAATGGGACATTTATCCGATCTAAAAAATCCGAATCAGGATCTTAATACAACAGATTCGTATATCAAACATTCAAAAAAAGGGTTACCAACGTACTTCAGGTTTTGCGAAGGTCTTAACCTTTTTTCTGGAGGTTGGCATTTTACATATTGTGGCGGGATTAAGGCATTAAAACAAAAGATTAAGTCTTTTTCTCACGCCGGTGAATACGAGAACAAAGTTGTAAACGAAGAGTATGTAAAAAATATAATTTCAGAAGGTAGATGGCAGAGACTTTCATTCAAAATAGTTTCCATAGATGAACAATTTCCAAAATATCTCAGAGATAATCAAGAAAAATATAAGGATTTGATATTGGAAGTTCCACACTATTCTGCTTTCCACGAATTTAAAGAATTTTGCAAAGACATCTTTTGGGAGCTAAAAAAGAATCTGCTTTATCTGTTTGCTTCCTTTTCTCTCATTTGTGGAAATTTTGGATATAGTTTTTTTAAATCTCACCAATTAGGCTGTATAGGCTGTGGTCCTGGAGAAAGCATGCTGGTACCATAACGCGTTCCTGTGTGCAAACGAATCTAATGAGAAAAGGAAAGCCAACAAGTCACTTTATACCCACAAATACGCAGATCTGCTATACGACACTAAGCGCATGATAGAGCAAAATCCTTCTCAGACTGTTTGCTGAGTCACATCTGCCTTTTCCGCCATCCTGCGCCTCATCCGCTCCTGCTGTTATCCTGAAAACCATATTTCTCTGCCTCGTCATCCTGAGAGAGCGCGGCGACCGAAGGATCCAGTATAAAAAAACGACAAAACCTCAATAAAACCCTGGATTCTTTGCTATGCTCAGAATGACGTGAGACGGCATCGGGATTTTTCGTTGCACTCAGAATGACACAGGACAGAGTGCAAAAGTAGCCAGTCCAAAAACTCCAAAACAGCACCTTTCCTTATTTCAAAAAATAAGTAGCGTCCATCTTTAATTTATCGTTTACAAAGCTATAGCAAAGTGCAATCAAATTTCTTTTCAATTGCTTTAATGACTTTTGCAAAAACCGTTTTTTTATTACCTGTTGCGTTAATCATAACCGATCTGAAAGAAAATATTTCCGCGATATTTTGAAAACCTTTTCGAACAATGTCATGTTGTTCTTTTTGCATTGTATCGTATTCATCTTGAATCAAATTTCGCATAGAAAGGCGTTTTGTCGAAACATCCGAATTAACATCCAAAATAATGGTTAGGTCAGGTTCAGTATCGCCTATAGTCATTTGCTTCAACTTCATTATATCTTCTATAGATACGTTCTTCAGCAATCCTTGATACACTAAAGTAGAATCATAAAAACGATCGCATATTACCGTGTATCCCTGTTCCAACAGTGGCTTTATTATCTTGATATAATGGTCACGTCGAGCGGCAAATAAAAGTAAAGTTTCGCAAAGAGAATCCATTTTTGTTACTGTCGCCGATTTTATCACGGCTCGAATTTTTTCTCCGACTTCATCTCCTCCTGGTTCACGCGTAACTTTTACTTTAACCCTTCTTTCGTTAAGAAATTCATAAAGAAGATGTATTTGAGTTGTCTTTCCCACACCTTCACCACCTTCAAATGTTATGAATTTTCCGCTTAGCATATTTTGGACTCCCGCTATTTTGCTTTCGCATTTGTAACAAGCCCAATCGGAGTTTCTATATTTGATTTTTTATTTGAAAAAAGCGATTTTATTTTCAAAAGAACAATTTCAAAGACATTTAATTTCGCGACAGGTTCATGAACGAACAAATCATACTCCTTTGAAGAGAAATTACCGTATTTGTATGTTAAAGTACCGACTTTGCAGCCAGCTAAAACAGGAGACGGAATAGGTTCTTTGACGTTTATTCCGACTACCAACGATTGCCGATATTTTTTTGGAATCGAGACATTAATATCCTCATCTACATATAAATTTACTCTATCTCTTTTCCCTAAATACACTGCTACCGTAGCAATTGGCGAATCTTGGGACGCGATTTTTACGGGAGTGTACTCATTAAATCCCATAGCAAGCATTTTATTGGCTTCAATTGCTCTAGCTTTTGATGAAGTGCAGCCGTTCACTATCGCGATAAGGCGTTTTCCGTCTTTTTTTCCGGAGATAACGACGCCAAATCCTCCTGCACTTGTGTGTCCAGTCTTTAATCCGTCGACATTAAGCGAATTTCCTATGAGCGTATTGCGATTTTGCTGAGTAATGCCGTTTGCCGTAAAGGTTTTTTCAGAAAAGTAGTGATAATATTCCGGAAAATCCGCGATTATGTGCCGAGTAATTATAGCCAAATCGTACATGGTAGAATAATGCGAGTCTTCAGGAAGCCCCGTTGAGTTCATAAAATGAGTATTTTTTAAGCCGAATTGTTCCGCTTTTTCGTTCATCAAATTCGCGAACGCTTCTTCATCTCCTGCCATTTTTTCGGCAATAACGACACAGGCGTCATTTCCGGAGTGGACTATCATACTGCGAATAAGATCTTCTACTTTCACTAATGAACCCGCCTCAAAGAAACTGCGAGATCCTTCCTGGCTTTTAGCGTTTTCGCTTACCGGAAGTTCGTCTTCAAGATGTAATCGCCCTTCTACTAATGCTTCAAAAACCAAATAGACTGTCATTATTTTAGTCATTGATGAAGGCGCACACGGTTCATTTAAATCTGTTCCAAACAAAACCTCGCCTGTATCAAAATCCATTACGATTGATTGCTTCGGTGCTGAAATAACTTTTTCAGTTTTTTTGATAATTTTTTTTGTTTTCGCTTTTTTTGCGTAACATAAATCGGAATTAATCCCAAAAGCAAAAATTACAGCAACAATCAAGAGGACGAACTTTTTCATTTTTTTACTTCCACAACGTTTTTAATCCGTAAATTTAATCAACAAATAATTTTAAATTCCACCTACAATCATTTCTTCAAAAAATATCGAAGGTGAATCAATTCCAAATTCTAATTTTAAGTCAGATGCTATATCGCAATGTGAAAACATCTCCAAAAAATTTCCTGCTACGGTAATCTCATTAACGGGATACGCTATTTCTCCGTTTTCTATCCAAAAGCCGGCGGCGCCTTGGCTGTAATTTCCCGTGACCATATTTACACCATTACCCATCACATCGGTAACAAACAAACCAGACTTAATTCCTTTTATTAAATCTGAAAAAGATTTGCTTCCGTTTTCTATGAAAACATTATTCGAAGAGATACCTTCCCAGCTACTTGCATTTGCTGTACTTTTCATATTCATTTTGCTTGCGTATTTTGTGTTCAGCAGAAACGAATTTATTGTTCCGTTTGTGACTATATTTGTATCACGACATTCTAAACCATCAGAATCAAAGGGGCGAGATCTTAATCCACGATTGATCGCATATTTATCGGTAACATTTATGCAATCGGCGAAGACTTTTTGAGACAATTTATCTTTCAAAAAACTAATTCCGCGAGCAACCGCCGCTCCGCTTAGTGCATCCAACATACTATTGAGCAATTGGCGTGAAGTTCTTCTATCAAACACAACAGGAACTTTGCAGGATTGTATTTTTCGCGCTCCCAATCTTCTTAATGTTTTTTCAGCAGCTTCTTTTGCGACTTCTTCTGAGCTTCTCAAATCTTCATTATATATAGTAGTCGAGTACGCATAGTCTTGTTCCAAATTTCCATTTTTTTCCGCAAGGGTAACTAAGGAAATTTGATTGAGAGTTTTCTCATACGAAGCGCAAAAACCATCATCACGCATCAACGTAAATTTTGTTCGAGAATATCCTGCTTCAGCGCCTTCAGAATTTGTGATTCCTTTTATTTGTAGAGCAACATCTTCGCAGTCTTTTGCTTTATTTACGAAATAGTCTGGATTGGCTGCAAAATCTTTGTCGCAAATATCGATTTCCTTAAAATTTTTGCAAAGTTCATCAGAATCCGCGCGAATTTTTAGTTTTTCTTCAGGAGAATTTTTGGCAGAAGACACGACTTTTTCAATAAAAGAATCGTCTTTTAACCGCTCAATATTATCTGATGAAATTGAGGCATAACGATTGCCGACTGACACACGCATATCGACGCTCATTAAATTTGCTTGAACCAATTTTTCTAATTCAGTTAAACGAGTGCTGGCGGAAATTGTTTGGCTTTCCGAAAACATAACATCGACATGATTTGCGCCGATGGCTTTCGCTTTGTTTATTGCAGATTCGATAATATTACGATTACGACTCGAATTATCCATACTATGACGCCTTTTTTCAGCCTTTACTGCCGTTGCCTGAACAATTTCATCTGATAGATCGATTTTTCCGTCTTTTACCATCAACGATACAAAATTAAAAACATTTCTTGCAAATAATTGGCTGGCATCGTATGCAACTTTCGCTGCCAGATTTGAATCGCCGATAATTGCGACGCCGTTTTTTGTTCGCACGATTTCATCTTGCTTCGATAATTCGCAATTGCCTCCGTTCTCTGTCGCAATATCGACTATAACTGATCCTGCCGCCATGCTTTCTACCATTTCTTTTGTGATAAGCCGAGGTGCAGGTTTTCCCGGAATTTGCGCCGTCGTAATTACGATATCTGACTCTGCAATTGCCTGCGCCAACTTTTCCGCTTGACGTTTTTTATATTCGTCGCTCATTTCTTTTGCGTAGCCACCACTACCGTCGCCACTTTCATCACTGTCGACTGAAACGAAAGTTGCTCCTAAACTTTCCACTTGCTCTTTCGCTGCCGAACGTACATCAAAAGCGTAAACAAGTGCTCCCATTCTTTTTGCTGTTGCTATTGCCTGCAATCCGGCGACACCCGCACCGAGAATCAGGACTTTTGCAGGTCGCACGGTTCCTGCTGCTGTCATCATCAAAGGAACTATTTTGTTGTATTCGAAAATCGCTTCTACAACTGCGCGATATCCAACAATATTTGCTTGTGATGATAGAACATCCATTGCTTGCGCACGTGTTGTCCTCGGAATTTGCTCCAAAGCGTACGCATTTATTCCGCTTTTTGCGATTTTTTCCAAATTATTTTTATTCTTAAAAGGAGATAACAATGCGATAAAATTCGCTCCGGATTTTATATCGAGTTTTTTGGATAAGTCAGGTTTAATGCAAACATAAAAATCAGCATCTTTGATTGAAGATTTTTTTATTTCCGCTCCTGCCGATATATATTCAGCATCAGAAAATCCAGCGCTTACTCCGATATTTTTCGGAAGAACAACTTCAAATCCGAGTCCGATATATTTTTTTACAGTTTCGGGAGTTATGGCAACGCGCTTTTCTTTCGCATCGATGATAGAACTGATTTTCATCGGTATTATTCCTTACAAAAACGAACAAACAACTTTACTTTAAGCCGCAGTTCCATCGCCACGGTAATTTGTTGTAACGGAATCAATCAAATACCCTCTCGACAGCGGCAATTCTTTTTCGTTTATACCATAAAAATAGGCCTTTAAAAAATGTCCCGTTAGGTTTAATGCGCAAAAAATATCATATTTATTCGGAGTGATGTTTTCTGACAATATAAATGATGGAAGTGGCAGCAATTTTTCTCTGTATATCCATCCTGCTTCTTTTGTTACTGCGCAACCTGTTTTTGGCGATACATAACAGAGGCCTTCTTTTGTTCCCGTTACTGCGCACTTTGATAAATCCAATCCGTATCCCACTTCAGAGAGTAGCGAAAGTTCGAAAAATATGTAATTTGTAATCCAATCATATTTTGTTATGGAAAAAATGAACGTCATAAGCGACATAAATAAATTTTCGTGAGGAGCTGCCGAAAAAAGTCCGTTTGAACACATCGAACAGGTGCTATCTATTGCGAAAATTTTTTCGGATTCTTGAAAAATACGTCCGAAAGGAGAAAAAACCGTTTCAATTGTTATGGTGCCCATGTATTCGGATGAACGCCCTTTCCAAAAAATATCGCAAACGTCACCTTTTTGAATTGGTGATTTTGTATTTTTAAAAACAGCGGATATTTTTCCGAGCGATTTATTAAAAAACGTAACAATTCTTGCTCGCTCTGAAAACGGTCTGACGGATAATATTATTCCTACTTCTTTCCACTGCATTATTTTTCATCAACCAGCACATGCAAAAACAAATGAACATTACGTTCAAGAAGGTCTGACAATTCTTTGCGCGCAGCTTCTCCGATTGCTTTTATTTTTCCGCCGTCATGTCCGAGAAAAATTACTTTGTGCGCGTTATTTTTTACATGAATATTTTGAACAATTTTTATACTTCCATCTTTTTGATCTTCGTAACTTCCGGTTTCTATTTTACACCTGTACGGAATTTCTTTATGAAGTCGGTGATAAATATGTTCTCTGGTAATTTCTGAAGTATATTTTTCAAAAGAAGAATCGGTAATTTCGTCTTGCGGATATATCCAATCGTTTTGCGGAACAATTTCAGCCAGATATTTCAAAATGTCTTTTACTCCGCTTCCGTCAATGCTGGAAACCATAAATATTTTTTCGAAATTTCGGACTGCACTAAATGTTGCTGCGATTTTTAATAGCTCAGGTTTATGAATCAGATCTATTTTGTTCATAACAAGAGATACTTTTTTCGCTGCGTCTATTTTTTTTAAAAGTGCGATACTGTCATCGAAATTTTTTTTGTTCACATCAATAACAAAGAGAATATTTTCCGTTTCACGGAACGCATCCCATGCTACTTTCGACAAAGATTCTGCCGACTTTGTATTACTATGCAGAAATCCAGGAGTATCTATCAAAATGATTTGCGAATTTTTGTATATAGCAATTCCAAGAGTTCGTGAAAGTGTCGTTTGAATTTTTCGCGAAACAATGGAAACCTTTTGTCCCACCAGTTTGTTAATTAAGGTAGATTTTCCTGCATTCGTTTCGCCTAATACGGCTACATATCCGCATCTTTGTTTCAATTTTTACCTCCCGATATTTACATGCGCAATTTATCATCAACAAATAAAACAGTAAAGTTCGATTTCGCTAATCAAATAACGCTAAATTTATTGTTCATCTAATATTTTCAGCAATTTTTCCGCTGCGTTGTGCTCAGCTAGTCTTTTAGAATTTCCTTGACCTATAGCGGTCTTTTCACATGCGCTTACTTCTATTTCGAAAATCGGATTATGTACTTCGCCAACAGTTTTCAGAAGACGATACACGGGCAATTGCGCTGTGCGAGCTTGTGTAACTTCCTGCAATTTCGTTTTCGAATCTTTTTCTTTATAGATAACTTTTTCTATATCGTCTTTGTATACTTTCAAAACTATATCTTGCGCCGATTTAAAATCGGAATCCAAAAATATCGCGCCGAAAACCGCTTCAAACATGTCAGCAATCGACGACGAATTTTTATGACTCGATACGTAAAAATCTTTTGGTATTTTAAAATGATCAATAATTTTAGTTTTTTTCGCAAGTTCGATTAATAAAGCCGTCCCTGCCAAAGTTGCTATGCGAACGGCAAGTTCTCCTTCTGTTTCTTCGGGAAAACGCCGATACAAAAAATCGGAAAGAGCCAATCCCAAAACACGATCTCCAAGAAACTCCAACTTTTCGAAATCTCTGGAAGATATATTTCGTTTCGCTCCTGGATGTGTAATTGCTATTTGTAAAAATTCTTCGTTTTTGAATCTATATCCGAGCAAATCCTCTATAGACGCAATATCTTTGTCTTTCATAAATTATATTATCTTCTTCATAATTCGATTATAGCGAATATTTTGGAACCAAAGCCAAAATTCCCATAACTTCACGCCGTTCGCGATAGAATAAATTGTATATACGGCACGCCCCATTAAATTTTCTTCAGGAACCATGCCTAAACCGCTTCTTGAATCCTTCGAGAAGTCTCGATTATCTCCCATAACGAAATAATAGCCTTCAGGAACTTCTATTTCGTCGAAATTATTTGGCGAGGAGTTTTTCGCAGGTTCATAATATGCGACAGTATGAACAGGCGCATCTGACAATGGCAGAGTCTCGTTGTATACGGTTAATTCTTCGAAAGTTCTTTGATTGGTATCTTCATAAACGAACTTTTCTTTAAATTCTAATTTCGCAGGAACTCCATTTACGTGAATCACACCATGTTTTACGGCAATCTTATCACCAGGAAGAGCGATTACTCGTTTTATGATATTTCTATCACCACCGTCAGGTTCTTTAAAAACGATAACTTCACCACGCTTTACGTTATGCTTAAAAAAGACTCGCCCTGAAAAAATATTCGGGCTGAACCAAATGCTATGACGGCTGTATCCATACGACCATTTCTCAGTTAGTGGCATATCTCCGATTAATAATGACGGAACCATCGAGCTAGACGGAATTATGTAGTAGTCGTAAACGAAAAATCGAAATAACGCGAATATTGTTACAAAAATAACGATAAATTTCATATCTTCTTTTAAGGTTGGCTCTTCTTTTTTTTCATTTGAAGACGAACTGGCGAAAAATTTATTCCAACGATCTCGAAGGCAACTGAAAAAATTGCGTTCATTATCGTTGCTTGCTCTATCGCTGTCGTTGTTATTGCTTCGATTGTCTTGCGAACCAAACATCAATCGTCCTTGTGAACTTTCTCTTGCTTTTCATGACGTTCTTGCGCTTCGATACTTAACATCGCAACAGGACGAGCTTCCAAACGCTTTAACGCAATGGGTTCTCCTGTTTCGACACAATAACCATAAGTACCAGCATCAATGCGCAAAAGAGCCTCGTCAATTTTGTTTATGAGCTTTCTGGCACGCTCTTTGCTTCGCAGCTCGTAGGCCAAATCAGTTTCGGAAGACGCGCGATCGGCGGTATCAGTACAAGATTTTCCTTCTTCCTGCAAATATTTCAGAACTTCTTCGTTGTTGCTCAGAATATCAGCTTTCCACTTTTCCAACTTTCGTCTGAAATATTCACGCTGAAAATCGCACATGAACTCTTCTCTTTCAGAAGGTTTGTATTCTTTTGGCAATTCGCAAATTTTACTTCCAACCATGCCACGCCTCCCGATTACTACAAGCTACTACAAAAACTACAAGGTATAACGATATAATGATTATTTTAAGACCGCTTTCACCTTGTTTACTATATCCAAAAACGCTTTTTTATCATTTATCGCCAATTCAGATAGAACTTTTCTATCGAGCGATACGTTTATTTTATTCAATCCGTTTATGAATTGAGAATATTTCAAGCCATGCTCTCTGACTGCCGCGTTGATTCTGATAATCCACAACTGACGAAGATCACGTCTGCGATTGCGACGATCTCTGTAAGCACGCTGCATGGATTTTTCAAGTTGCTCGATTGCTGCTCTAAAACACGTGCTTGAACGCCCTCTAAATCCCTTTGACGCCTCAATAACTTTTCTGTGACGTGCGTGGGCAGTTACACCTCTTTTTACTCTTGACATTTTACAGCTCCCTATTATTTGTTATTTGTACGGCATATATTTAACGACATTTTTTACATCTCTGGAACTCAAAAGCATGGTTGCGCGAGTCTGTCTTTTCATCTTCTGAGGTCTTTTTCTCAGATTGTGACGCTTAAATGCCGGTTGAGCTATAACTTTTCCGGTTGCTGTAAAGTTGAACCTTTTCTTGGCTGAACTTTTTGTTTTTAACTTGGGCACTTTTTCCTCCGATTCTAAAGAAAACCAACAAAACGCATCAGGTATACCCATAACACCCAAATGCGCGACACTTTCGCTGAAAACAGCTTAGGAGAATATATACCAGAAAAATGAAATTTTTTAAAGAGGTTGTATTCGATCAAAAGCTTTATCGTTTTTTACTATTTTTTCGTGTGAATGGTAACGTAATCAATGTTTTTGTAAAGATGTATATCTTGATAGTCGTAAGCAATGACAAAAATACACCTCATATGCAACAAAAAAACATTGACAAAAACAATATTGGTGATATGCTTAAATGCGCCAATATGAGAGGATGTATGAAACCATGAAAAAATGATCTTTATGTGTGCAATGTCTGTTTTGTACGTAAATTCTTGTTCTCATGGAATGGAAATTATTCCAATGCAAAAACCGATCTTAACAACTGATGGCGAATATAGAATGCTTAATCAATTTTTCGAGCAATGTCCATGTCCCCAATCTGAAACGGTACAATTATTTTTACAATCCGAAAAAGTGGAACCTCCGATTAAATTAGCCTTTAAAGCGGCATTTGATAGGGTATTACAAGGAACACTCAGTTACGGTAATTTTTTGAATAATTTTTTTGATCAATTAATGCACTATTTTGTGAAATATTTAGGAGATCCTAAATTTAAAAGTAAAACTGTTGAACTATTTTTGGATCATTCAGCGAAACATTTTCCTTCTACGAATCCGAATGATGCCATTGATACAGTCTGTAGTAATACCTTCTTTATCTATTACATGAAACCAAAATCGCGACAATATGATAGCGTTTTTTTATGCAAGATTGCAGCAAAGAGCATCTTTGGAAGCTGTTTATGAGTACTAAACCAACCTTAAAAGTTGATGTTCAAGGACATCTCTGTCTTGCCCCAACGAAACAAATCAAACTAGCAGATGTTGATCATGAGCATTTTTGGGTAATAGTTGGTAAACAGGGGAATGCTCTGGCAAATGGAATTCTTTATCCAGGACGCGCTGATACAGCATTTCTTGATGGGCAACTTACATTAGATAATGGTTTGCATACTGGTACCTTCTTCATGCGCGGGTTCGCCGATATTCATGCTGAAACAAGCAGTAAACAAGCGATGGTCGCCGCTTTATTGGGACTATATAATACTTTCGTTGAGAAAGATTTTCCTCCTGAGCACATAATTCCTGCATTACAGTTGTTGAATAATTTAAAGAGAGAATGTGGAGAATTATATCAGCAAATGCATCAAAGAACCGAAGACATTTTAAAGGGAAAATGTCCTGGTTTATACACTGTATATATGCCTGAGCATCAAATTTTACCTAATCACACCACATTAACAAACGATGAATTGGAAGAAAGCGACAAATTAGCAAAAGCAGCTGCTCTGATTCAGAGTGTAGTGCAAAAGCCATGTGAAAGAACAGGGAAAACCATGAAGGATATTATGAAAATGTTCGCAGTATTCAGTGATGATGGCATCCTTAATTGGGAAAGGAGGCAAGAACTGAAGGGATTCATCCAAAAGAATCTTGGTTTAATAGGAGTATTCCAAATATACTCCGATCGCCTATTTTCATTAATCCCTATTACTTTAGAAACCGAGACCGATAAAGCAAAGCAGCATCCGTTAACTTCGATTGGTCAAAGCATAACAATTGCATTAGCAATGTTCCCGGATACCAAAGATTGGTTACTGGATAATATTTATCTTTTATCTTTGAGTTATCTATATACGTCGAAAGACACAGAAGGCGATAAAAAATTAACAGGCACGGGAGGCGTAATATATAACTTTTGGCATAGCGAAGACTTTTTACAGTTTAAAGCAGTAGAACCAACTCAAGCAAAAGATATCTTAGAAAGACTATTCTATCTTTCAAAGTGCATAACAGAAGCGGGAAAATAGTACAAAATCGAGTCTTTTTAAACATATTGGTTTGTTCGCTGAAATATCCTATACTGAGGGCGTTTTTTAAGAGGGGCAAACGTGGATAAAGACGATAATTTCGCGATGTTTGAGGAAATCAACGAAGAACTCAAGCATGATCAGATGGTTGCTTTTGTGCGTCAAAATTCAAAAATGATTGTGTCGGTTTTAGTTGCCATTGTCTTGGGAATAATAATTTATTCCACGTGGCAGAATCGCCAGAAACGGAAAATGGAAGACATAACGAACGCTCTGTTGACCGTAGTTCAGAATCCGTCGTCAAAAGATGATCTTATGCTCGGGAAATTGCTCGAAAGTGCTCCTGCGGAATTGCGTCCTGTACTTATGCTTATGAAATCCGGGAAGCAGCTTATGATGGGAGGATCTACAGAAAAAACTTTGCAGCCTATCCTTGATTTATCCAGCAGAAAAGGAGTCGATCTTATTTGGAGAGATCTTGCGCTGCTGATATATGCTTCTTATTCAACAAAGCCAGCGCAGGAGTTGATAAAAATGCTGGAGCCTCTGACCGAAGACAAGCGGCCATTCAGGTTTACAGCGATGGAATTTATAGCAATGGCCTATATAGATGACGGGAAAAGCGAAACGGCTATCGAATATCTTGAAAAAATACTTAACAACAGTGAAGCGCCGAAAAGCATGAAAGAGCGAATTGCTGTTTTATCTCAATATGTTAAGAACGAAATGAAGAAAGGAAATAAATAATGCAATCGAAAAAATACGGCAAGTATTTGTTACAAGTGTGTATCGCGTCTCTATTACTGGAAGGGTGCTCTGAAAAAGAACCTTTGCGTGGAACTCGTGAGAATATTTTATCATCAGAAGGTGTCGGTGATCTGGAAAACTCAATCGACAAATCTCCTGTAATTATTGATGAAGAGATTGCGAACGTTACGTTTCCGCAACCTTACATAAATGCCACACATTGCTATGCTCCTTTAAAATTTTCCGTATCTGCGACAAAACAGTGGTCGGCAAAATTGGATTTTGAAGCTACGAAATCCATAAAAATGGTTGCGGCGCCAATAGTCGCTGATGGAAAAGTTTTCTGTGTTGACGCTGGAGGTATCGTTTACGCCTTCAACGCTAAAACAGGTGACGAAATATGGCGCAGAAGTGTAACAATAGCCGGAAAAGACGGCCAAACAGGCGCAGCAATTGCTTATGATGGTGGTCGGCTAATTGTTTCGTCTTGTTTCTCGGAATGTTTCTCGTTGAATGCCAAAACGGGCGCTATAAATTGGCGGATAAAACTTCCGGCTGCATGCAAAGGCGATTCTATAACGATATCAGACGGTCGCGTGTTTTTGATGTGCTCTAATTCCACTTTGCAAGTCGTTGATATAGATAATGGCAAGTTGCTTTGGACGCATTCAGGCATAACTTCCGATTCTGTGTTCTTAGGAGGCGCTGGCGTAGCCGTTGCTGATGGTGTCGCTTATTTTGCGTATCCTTCGGGTGAAATTTTCGCGCTTTTGGTCGAGACTGGAGCTCCAATTTGGGAATCTGCTTTCCCGAAATTTTCTATTAGCAATGCGGCGCAAGCATTTACACATCCAAAGGCTTCTCCTGTTGTAAAAGATGGCGTTGTTTATTTTGTCGCGGCAAACGAGCAAGCAGCAGCTTATAATGCGAAAACAGGCGAGCGTTTATGGATTAAGGATTATGGCGGAATTCAAACGCCGATTGTCAGCGGAAATAGCATTTTTGTGTTTAACTCACGATCTGAACTTGTATGTTTGAATCGCTTGACAGGAAATTTGCGTTGGAAATCCATATTGGACAGCTTGGACAGCCAAAATAAGCATGATTGGTACGGTATGATTTTGTTGAAAAATCACATATTAACAGTGTCTCCTGAAGGAAATATCGCGTTTGTTTCAGCTAAGAACGGAAAAATCGAGAGACTCGAAGCAACAGGAGAAGCATTTGCGGTAAATCCGATCGTTGCTGATTCGACGCTGTATATATTGAGTAATGACGGCGAGATTTCTGCTTACAAATAGCTTACAAATAATAGAATTAGCTAGCGAATAAATGAAAATATCGATTATAGGACGACCGAACGTAGGCAAATCGACTTTATTCAACAGGCTTGCGGGTAGCAAACTTGCCATTGTCGGAGATATGCCGGGAGTTACTCGCGACAGAAAGTATGCAAACGCAAATTTGTTCGGTTTAAATTTGCAAATTCTCGATACACCAGGCGTAGATCCTTTTTCAAGAAATAATTCTCTTGCAGAAGGAATGAACAACCAATCGTTTGCAGCAATAAAAGAAGCTGATGTCGTACTATTTATTGTTGACGCTGTTGATGGAATTACAGAATACGATAAAGCGATTGCCGAATGGGTGAGATTGGCGCTGAAAAAAACAGGAAATCGCCCGATTATCCTTGTGAAAAACAAATGCGAAGGAAAATTTGTCGAAGATAATTTTCGATCTCTTGGATTTGGGGAAGGAATTGCAATTTCTGCTGAACACAATCTTGGAATTGATGAATTATATGAGGCTATTTGCAGTTTTGAAATAGATGGTAATGACGGCGAGCAAAACGAATTGCTTAGCACCGATACTGCCGTAAAAATTGCAATTGTCGGACGTCCTAACGTCGGAAAATCTACAATGATCAACGCAATTATCTCAGAAGACCGACTACTTACAGGAGATCAAGCGGGAATAACTCGTGACGCAATTTCTGTAGATTATATCTTTAAAGGGCGCAAATTTTCGATAATAGATACGGCTGGACAGCGCAAGAAATCAAAGGTAAACGAAAAAATTGAAGAAACTGCTGTTCTTGACGCATGGAGATATATCAAGCAGGCCAATGTCGTGGTCGTTGTAATGGATATCAAAAATCCTTTTGAAAAACAAGATGTTACCATCTCAAGAAAAGCTTTTGACGAAGGAAAAGTCGTAATTTTCGCCCTTAATAAAAGCGATACAGTGGAAAATCCTGAAAAAGTCGCGAAGGAAATAGAAGAAAGAGCAACGAAAGAATTTGCGCAATTGCCAGGAGCAAAATGTTTGCTGGTTTCAGCGAAAGAAAAAAAAGGATTGGCACGTATTTTTAATGTCGCTCTAGAGTTGGTCGATAAATGGTCGGTCAGAATCGTAACGGCGCAGCTTAACAAATGGTTCTCGACAGCAATCGCGAAAAATCCACCTCCTCTTGTTAATGGATTGCCGATAAAACTGAAATATATATCTCAAACGAATACAAAACCGCCAACTTTTGTGATTTTTGCAAACAGAGCGGAACATCTACCAAAAAGTTACGAACGATATTTGCTGAACCAACTGCGAGAATCTTTTAAATTAGCGGGCATTCCTTTGCGACTATTCGTACGTCAAAGAGAAAACCCGCATGTGTGAAAATTAACCACCACAAAAAAAGAACTTAGTGAAAACACCCTTTTTTTTATTTCCGGCTATTAAAATATGCGCGTGCCTGCTCTAAATCAGACGCAGTATCGACACTTATAGGATGCTCCAAATCAAGCACTTTGATTCCTATGGTCATTCCGTTCTCGATCGCTCTAAGTTGCTCCAATCGTTCGGATTTTTCCAATTTAGATTGCGGAAGTGAAACAAATTTATTCAAACTCTCGGCACGAAAGCCGTAAATACCTATATGCTTAAAGAAAGGACCTCCGAATGGAATAGGAGAACGGCTGAAATATAATGCCTGGCCTGTTCTCTCTTTCTCGTTATCGTATGCGATTACTGGTTTTACCACCTGATCCAGCTTATATGAATCATCGCTGGTTGTTGAAGCTACCGTGGCCATATCGTATTTCGAATTTTTTATCAATTCTACGACTTCTGACACGAGTTTAGACTCTACAAAAGGCATATCACCTTGAACATTGACGATAAATTTGTATTTTCCTTCTTTATCGTAAGTTTTGTATGCCGCATGTACACGATCTGTTCCAGAAGCAAGATCTGGCGATGTCAAAACAGCTTTTCCGCCTGCCTGCTCTATGGCGTCCACTATCTCATGCCCATCACAAGCAACAACAACATCGCTGAAGCCACCAGCCATGACACTTTCCCATGTGCGGACTATAAGAGGCTTTCCGCCTATATCAGCGAGCATTTTATTTGGTAATCTTGTTGAAGCAACACGAGCCGGTATTACGATTAAAGTATCCATAAAACATTCCTACTAAAAAAATAACCTTTAAGCAAAATATTTACGTAAAAAACAATGGTGCGGTCGAGAAGAATCGAACTTCCACGGAGTCTCCCCCACAGCGACCTCAACGCTGAGCGTCTACCAGTTCCGCCACGACCGCATCCTGCGCAAGATAAAAAACGACGTACGCAAGTGTCTAGGTAAATATCATATAACAACATCAATATCAAGAGAAAATAGAATTTATTGGTTTTATTTGATATGCTTACCAATAGCGTTCGACAGCCGATATTCGCCGATTTAAAAAAAAATTAAAAACTTACGCAAAATTGACAGTAAATAAGAGCCAATAAAAACCTTATTTTTCAATAAGTAACTTTAACAAACGTCTTATTTTACAATGTATTCTTTGCAACTAGAGAATTATTTTAGAGTATACATGACTGAGAAATATAAAATATAAGTCAATTTGCTATGTTTCAACGCCTTTTATTGTATATGTATTATTTTAGATATAAATTTTAAATATAATGTTGATTTTTTTATTAAAAGATATTAATAAGTTATTAATCGTATATTCATGTTGTTAGTGTCTTAATGGAGGCTATTTTAGCTGATAAAAAGCCGTCTCTTGGTTTTTGGAAAATAATGAGTTTGGAAATATGAAGAAATTGCTTATTTTTGTTCATAATTGTATGATATCATTAATTATTGTGTTTTTTTGCACAGTACATGGAGCAGAAATCCCAAAAGATTACTCGCAAAATATAAATCCTCCTAGCAAGGCTGTTGAGGTTAATAACCAACCAGCAACGTCTGATACAGTTTTAGAGGACAAATTAAAGTGTATGTCAGAATCCCTAAAAGAAAATGTATATATATCGGCCGTAGATGAAATAAGTTGTATTCTATTTTATCTTTCTACTCATGATGTCGAAAATAATGCGTATGTTCTAGAAAATATAGATAACAGAAAGGCAGTCAATTGGTTTTATGGAAAGTTATTTTCTGAATTTGTAAATTATATAAGTAATTCTGTAAATAAGTCCATAAATGATACTAATAACATTTTTACATCAAAGAACAGCGTGATAGATTGCATCAAAGAATGCTTAAAAATAAAAAATAAGGAACTTTTTATTAAAGAAAGCTATAATATCGTGGATAGATTGAGATATTCTTCTCGATCGAAAGCATTAACTATTTGGATAGAGCCCTGAGAAAGTGGAAATGCTATTTTTGAGTTTTGATTTCAGAAACCAAAAATATACGAAAAAACTACTTTTGTAATGGTTCTATTAAATATAAAACAAATAAAATGAAATGTTGATTTTCGTATAAAAAACATATTAACATGCTTCCAATATTATATGTTTGTGTTGTTAGTGTCTTAATAGAGGCCATTTTAGCTAATAAAAAAATTATCTTCTTTGTTTCGAAATAGCTAATTTTGGAGTTTGAATGATGAAGAATTTGTTTAATTTCGTTCATAAGTATATCATGCCAATGTTTGTTGTGTTTTGCAGCACAGCGCACGGAATGGAAATCAAAACAAAAGATTATTCACGAGAGCCTAATTCTCTTAATGCTATCATAAATGATGAAACTTCTAGCAACCTTAAAGCAATTTTAGACGAAAAAGAAACAACTGAAATAGAAGATTTGTTTAAGTCTGCTGACTGTGAGATGTATTGGATTAAAATACAATGTTCTTCTCATAACAAAGAAATAATAGAAGACGCTTACTGGCGTATACGTCGTGAATCACCAGTAGGCTTGAACGGTGGAAAGCCATTTATTAGTTTTTTAAATGAATGTCAAATTTCAACCAATATATCAGGGGAAATTAAAGAAGCTCTTGCTGAACTTAGTAAAGAATGCGATTCTTTAGGAGAAAAATGCAATACTTTAGAAGATAAAAAGAATTTTATCATAAAGTGCTGTGTTTTTGTAACTGGATTGAGATATTACCTACCGTCACATTAGCTGCTCTCATACATTTAAGGAGTTGTAGCTTATTATACAAGCTTCTACGTTTTAGTTATAAATTTCAAAGAATTATACAGGCTAACTTGCGTATAATTTTGATAACACAAAACAGCCCATGCGCTCACTTGCTTCTTTGAAAGGAATCAAAAGCGTACTTTTCATCCCGCATTAAAGCCAAATTTGTTTAAAACAAATTGATTATTTTAAAAATATATTTTATTGTTGCAACGTAATAGTTTCAGGGTTCCTCATATGGAGTTTCAAATGTTTATAAGATATAAAAAATTATTATCAGTAATAGCGTTTTTGGAGCTTTGCGGATGCAGTATTGACCAGACTCAGACTGATAAAAAAGAGCCATTATCATTAAATGATGCAATCCTCACAAATAATCTGACAGCTGAAACAAAGCAAACAAATCACAAGAAAAGAATAGGGATTTTAACTTCCGGCGGAGACTGCTCAGGCCTTAATGCCATAATATACGCAGCATATAAAAAAGCTAAGGCATTCGGATATGAAATGATCGGCTTTAAATATGGAGTACATGGAGTTGTTCATAATCAATACATCGTATTAGATGATACAATATGCAATTCGGATATTTTGCAGAAATCCGGGACCATTCTAAAATCAAATACAAAAGTTTTACTCGGAGAAAATGGAAAAATTTTAAACAAAGAAGAATCAGATAAGGAAATTATTAAACGTTATCATGCCATGCAACTAGATGGGCTTATATATGTTGGTGGTAACGGAAGCATAGGCGCAATAAAAAATATATTGAAAAAAGATCCTTCTTTGAGAATCATAGGAGTTCCGAAAACTATAGATAACGATATCGCCTATACTGACGAAGCTGTAGGCTTTGCAACGGTATCTGAGGTTGTGAGTAATGCCATTGAGAACATAATTTCAACAGCTCAAAGCCATGAGCGTGTATTTGTTGTAGAAGTAATGGGCAGGGATGCAGGATGTATCGCGTTAATTTCAGGAATTGCAACGGGTGCTGACGTAATTCTCATTCCTGAGAAAAAATACAAATGGGATAATCTAGTTCGAAAGGTAAAGCGATCCTACGATGAGAAAAAATACGCGATTGTGGTTGTTTCTGAATCGGTCGAAAGCGAGGAAATGAAGCATAAATCCTGCCAATTGTCCGATGTTTTGCTGAGGAAGGAGTATGGAGGCATAGCATCAGTCATAGCGAACAAATTAAAGAAATCTGGCTTCGATGCCAAAGCTGTAACGCTCGGACACATACAGCGAGGAGGTAGAACCGCTGTAGCAGACCGATTATTGGGACAAAAATTCGGTGCAGAAGCAGTAAAACTGATAAATAATCACGACAAAAGCGGCTTATTGGGATATCAGAATGATCGCATAGTAAAAACTAATATGAATGACATTGTATCCACGACAAGAAGCTTAAAAGCAACAGATGAGGACATATTATTGGCCAATAGTCTTGGCATATATGTGGGAGAATAACTTACATTGTCGTTGTGCATCAACAAAAACTTGCAAGGACGGTCACAATTGGGTTCTTGATTAGTATTTTTTTAGGAGATACTAATCAAGAATCATATAATAAAAATTCAAAATTCGCTTACTCTAACTCAATACACAGTTGCTTACAATAATCTTATTTACTATACTAGAGGAGTATTGTTATTAATTATCAATAGGAGATTTCAGTATGAAAAAATTAATGAATGGCGGTTTGGTTGCAATCACCTGCCTTTTATGGCTTTCAGGTTGCGGAACAAGCGATGAGGCAGGTGACGCAAACACGAGTGGTTTAGTTGTCGAAGATGAGGCCTTGCGCAGTGCAGCAATCGACTTTATAGCTAATGCCGGTGACCGTGTGTATTTTGCTTACGATTCATCCTCTCTTTCAACAGAAGCGAAAAGCGTTTTAGCTCGTCAAGTTGAATGGCTCCAGAAACATCCTGAAAGAAGAGTTTTAATTGAAGGGCATTGTGACGCACGCGGAACACGTGAATATAACCTTGGCCTCGGAGAGCGTAGAGCTGATGCTGCTGCAAGATATCTTACAGAACATATCTCAGGGGAAAGAGTTCGTACGATTTCTTACGGGAAGGATCGCCCAATTGCAGCACAAGGAAGTGCTGATGAGATAAACCGAATGAATCGTGTCGCTATTGCGGTTATCGAATAATAGAGATACAAATTTCTCTGTTTTCATATTTTGATCTCCCTTGTGTCTGTCCACAAGGGAGTTTATTGTATTTAGAAAACCACCGGATAGTCCGGTGGTTCAGAAAAGCTTATAGCTATGCGCAATAGAACACCTCTGCTATAAGAAC
>CADBNZ010000039.1 GCA_902796155.1 uncultured Pseudomonadota bacterium | reverse complement strand
TAGATTTAACCATAGAGAGGAAAATTTTGAAGCTCTTGTGGCTTCTCTCTTCTGGCAAAAGAAAAAAAGATGCTAGTCTAGCACCCTTTCTAAAATACTGTTTTTGTGAATTGCTTTTTTGTATCAAAATGATACAATTAACTGCAAATAATGATACGATAAAGAAAATGAATAATAGGCAGAGTGAAGTTTTAAAATTTATATCCACTCACAAAAATGTCTCCATTACGGATTTAGAAAATCATATTGCGCAAACTGCATTTAGCGACATCTCTCGTATCACTTTAATTCGAGATCTTGATTTTTTGCAGAAAAAGCATCTGATAAAGCGTCAAGGGCGCGCGCGTAGTATCTTTTATTCTCCTATTTTATTAAATCCTTTATTGGAATATTGGGATATCGAGAATTATTTCAAAATCAGTCCTGATGATCGAACATTAAAAAGTCGAAATTTCTCTTTTGATGTATTTCAAAATTTAAAAAGCTTATTTTCTTCTGAAGAACTTACTAAAATTGATCAACAAAACGAAATATTTCGAAAAAAAATTAAAATGTCCTCGCCGAAAATCCGCCAGAAGGAGTTTGAGCGTCTCACCGTTGAGTTTAGTTGGAAATCGTCTCACATCGAAGGGAATACCTACTCTTTATTGGATACAGAGCGTCTTATAAAAGAAAATATTAAAGCAAATGGACATAGCCAAGAAGAATCAACGATGATATTAAATCATAAATATGCATTAGATTTTATCTTTTCGGATCCAACTTATTTTCATCAAATTACGCTATTCAAGATTTTAGAATTATACTCTCTTATATCTAAAAATTTGGATATTTCTCAAGGGTTACGCACTTCTTCTGTTGGTATCGTTGGAACAGCTTACAAACCTCTCGATAATCAACATCAAATTTATGATGCAATGCAAATTCTGGAGAAAACTCTTAGCATTTTAGAACATCCATTTGAACGCGCCTTTGTCGCTGTGTTGATGATTTCATATATTCAACCTTTTGAAGATGGTAATAAAAGGACTTCTCGCATTTTAGCTAACGCAATTCTTATGAGTGAAAATTATTGTCCTTTATCATACCGCAGCGTAGATGAAGTCGAATATAAAAAAGCAATGATAATGTTTTATGAACAGAACAGCTCAGAATATTTTAAGCGAATTTTTATGGAACAATTCCGGCAGGCGGTTGAAAATTACTGATCTATTGCCTTCAGTCTCTGAAAGAATATACATAAAAATGGTACTATATATATGAAGAAAAAAAATAAAACGCCATACTCTAAAAAACATTCTTGTAAATATATAGAATATTACTGCCTATGCAATCGAACTGCCAACAGTATCCGAATCTGGACTCTTATGACCGGTCACATAAATCGTCCCCTTAATCTCGCCCAGCTCCTCGAGCTCACTGCGATTCAGAAGAATATTTAGATTTTTTTCTTTTTTTTGAAAACGCTCTGTTATCTCTAGTTTCTTTCGAAGACGGTTTGCCTTTTCTTGAGAACACTCTAATTCCGCACACCTCTTATTAAGATGTCCTTCCATTATGTTTTTTCCGAGAAAAACCCCAACAATTCCCGCTGCAGCGAGCAAAATGAGAGCGCATCCAAATTTTATCCATTTTGTTTTTTGATTTATCTTACATCTCCTTGGCTCAATCTGATATTTTTTCTAACAGTGGTATGTCTATTTCTTTGTGCTTCAATATCTTTTTGAAATACTAATGCTCGACTTTTCATATTTTCATATTTCCACATAAAAAAAATGCCAGCATAAGAAATACCTTCTTCAAAGTTGAAATATATCACCATAGCTAAGAATGCAAAAAAATTTCTTAAAAATTGCTTAATTCAATTTTTATACCTTTGCGATTATCGTACTTTGTTAAGTTTTGGAATAATTAAAGAGAGCCTTCTAAATCTCTAATTTTCAGTCTGTTTAAATGGTCTCACTTTTATGTGAACTGGTATATCGTCATTTTGTCAAGATTATAATTGAATCTGATCAAAAAACTTTGTTCTTAATGCCTTCTTCAATTTCCGAGATAATTTGTTCACTTCGTTTGTGGCTCATTCCGACAGTTTCTGCTACGGACAACATGTGTCGTTTGGTCGGATTCTTACCTTCTCCAGCGATTGTTGTCGCATGTTCTCCCATGATTCCTTCGAAGTAAACTAAGTCAAACGCTGGCGAAACTTTCCAACGCCCATCTGCGTAGATAAAAGAAAAATTCTTAGCGTGGTCATCTCGATTGTGCATAAATACATTAAAACACATCAGCCTGAACATTTTTTCAACTTCCTGCATGTCCCACGTAAACATTTGTGTGGCTTTTCATTAAATCCGAATAATCAAGAGCAGGAAGGCAATGACTCGCATCTAATAACGCGCTTGCTGAAAGCATATGAACCTTTTCGCCATTTTTTAGCTGATCAAATCTTTTTACACCAAAATATTTTTCATCAAACAACCGAGTTTCTGGCATTTTTATTCCGACTTGCTTTGCTATTTGCGAATATCGATATTCTATCTTCCCTATATCTTTTGGATCATGCGAAGACCGAAACTTTATAATCAAATCCTCATCATCGATTTTGGTAAGTATTTTCGGACGCGCGCCACCTGAAGAACCTCCAGCTACGAACAATTGTTCGATAACTCCGTCATAACGCTCATTGAGAATTTTCTCGCATTCTTGTTCCAACTCTTCCAAACTGTTGCTGATTTTTGAATCGACAACTTTATATTCAGGAACATATTCCAATACTCCCATTCCTGTTTTTCCGAGAATCGCAAGCCTGTCAAGAATTGAAACTTCGGCAGGATTAACACGCATTTTTATAAGCATACGATCAATTAAAAGACGTCCCCAGCCATCAGGAAGGCTGTCCGCGAAAACTCCGAAATTCCCGTTAAAAGGTTCGCGAGATGCCACAAAAACTTTCTTTTCAAGAGGTAGTTTGAATGGAGATATCGAAAAACCGTTGCGTAACCAAACAGAATCATATTCAAAAGCCGCTAAGTGCTCAGAGGTCAAAGCTAAATGACCAACAATTTGATCGTGATATTTAACCGTGATCATCTTGTTTTTGTTCATATAATCTCGAAAATTATTCCTTGGCTTCATCAATAACCTCCTGCAACGACTGATAATTTTTGCGAGCAAACAGCGAATTAAAATCTTCTTCACTAAAACTACAGCGATTTTCAACAGCGAAGTGAGCGAAGTTTCACCAGTGTTTTCGAAGCGTTTTACAGAGCAAAAACTAACTCCAGAACGTTTAGCCAATTCTTCTTGAGATAATTTCAGAGTTTTTCGTTTATTTCGAGCTCTATCTATATTATCTTTATTAGATTTTATCAAGTGAACTAACAGTTTTCAGATTAAGTCAATCTTTGATTATTAGAGTTACTGCCAAAGCGAGTGCCCCAAAAGGTTAACAAGATTTTTTAACTCATTGATAATGTTGTTTTACGAAGATTCGGTACATAGAGAATAGTTTCGTTTTTTCATCCATTCGGTCCGCCAGTGTTGTGTTTTAATTGTTGTTTATAATCAATTGTCATTTAAATTTTTTAGAGGAACGCCATCCTTTGTTTTCCAGTCTTGCAGACCATTAGTGTTTCCACCAATAACAAACGCAGCAGCATAACTTGGGCTGGAAAATAACAAGTCTTCCTGCAAAATTCTGTTTTCATCAATTTTCGCAGTCACTCTTAAGGTCTGTATTTTTTTTTAGGAATATGCTTCATATCTTCTTTTGCGATGTAACTGCCTTTGAAAACGACAAAACCATCCCTTGTCTTTTGCCCTGTAGCATTGACTGTAACTCCGGTTTGTCTGTTCAAACGACTTAAATATAACGTTGCATTTGATTTTTTATTCGAACCTTTTTCAATCAAAGGAATGAAAACTTTATAATTTAGCGCTCCCAAAATCAACTTAGCATTATGCACAAATTCTTCCAAAGTACACTGTTTTTCTTCCGATATATTTCCTATTGGCGGTTCATTACCGTTTTTCACGATATATCTATCGGCTTCTTTTGCTAACACACAGAAATAATTTTCTAAATAACTTATTTCCGTCGGACCTAAAGAATTATCTGTCGTGGTAAAAAGTACAGCCTCATTCCAATAATCCTTTTTCGGATTTCTATCATGCTCTAATAATCGATTCAAAAGGCCTTCACCATTTTTGCGAGCACCTGCTTGACCAATATAAACAACGTCTTTGGCGCTATCATCTGCCGTACCACCAAATAAAAAGTATATACCAGATTGCTTTAATTCTTTTCTATCTTTGCTTTTATTTAAATCTTCGCGATTTATCTTAAACGCAACACATGTAGTACCATCAATTGAGCATTTTATTCTTTTCGTTGGCTCAAAATCCATTAGAAATAATTTTATAGTTTTCTTAAAATCTGGCATCGCTAAACTTTATAAATTTTTCATACTACACGATATACCAATAATAAATAAATTTTGTTAAGCCAACCTTAATTTTTGCCTTTATATATTTACGGTAATTCATCTTCTCTTCCTATTCCGTAACTTGCAAAAATCGCGAATGCATCTCGGACGAATATATTCGTTCCAGGATAGAAAACGCGCATAATCATGTCTCTGGTAAAATCCCGCAGTGTTTTATTATCAGATTCTGACATGATGTTTACTAAGCATAATTGTCGTTGCGGCGACTGACTTAAAAACAATTCTGCCATTTTCCCTGTATCATTTAAAACAGATTGTGGCAGTGCATTATTTATAAAAAGTCGAAAGACCAATTCTGCATTATTTAATATATTAGGGTGTAATTTAATCTCATTTTCAAAGAAATCTGTAGTATATTGTCTCTCAGGTTCACGAAGCTGTTGCCCATAATATTGATATTTCATAAGCTTATTAGCATCAAAGTTCCATATTCTACTTGATATATGGAACCTAACATCTAAACCAAGTTGTGGAAAGCGCTCGAAAATCCCCAATGCCAATGAAAGAGGAGCTTTTTTCACATTTTTGCCTATTTCCATTTGTTCTTGCTGTGAAAGAGAAGCCAATTCGGCCAGTTGCAGCTCAACTCTAGTATAATACGTCTTATATTTTGCAATTATATTGGTAAACCAACTATTGACCCAGACTTCTCTTTTTGCTTTTTCTTGTTCTGAAGTTATAATTTTATTTGAATTTTCTTGGGCTGTAATTTCAGTGTCAATAATATGTTTAACTTCCGGATTTTCATCAAGTAATTTCAGATTAAGAAACAGAATATCCAAATTGTCTAATTCATAAACCAATTTTTCAACTTCGCTCAAAGTTTTTGCTCTCATAAAAGCATTCAACCATGTGTGAGTTTCTGGAATTTCTGAAGAAATATTCCTAAAAAAAGAATAAGTCGATTTTAATTCACAAAATGCTTTTATTAATTCAGCAAGATATTGTCTACCTAATTTTTTCGATAAAAATTCTGATACAAAAATATGATCATTAGAAGACATATTAACATTAATATTAAACGATGGCATGCTACCTAGATCATCGAGTGAAATATCTGTTTCTAAATCGCTAATTTTTACTTTATATCCCCCTGGAATTGGTGAACAAGAACCAAGAGATTTAATGCCATCATGATATTCCCATGTTCCTCCTCTACTTGCTGCTTCACTAGCTAGAAATAAATACAAATCTTTATGTTCAGATGGATTTAATTTATAGAAATCAATAATATTAGCTATTGAAGTTATTAGATTCTCATTTTTTCTGCATATTTTTAACCAACTTTTAAGATGCTTTTTCCCTATTTCTTCGTTTGGATTAAAAGAAAAACCTTGTTGCATAAGATATACAATATTTTCTACAGAAATATAAATACCGTCATTTTGAAAAGGGACATCTTCTATAATTCCTTGGTTTATTTTTCTTTTTTCAAAAGCATTTTTTAAACAGTCTTTTGAATAAAAGACCGATGCCAGTAATCCAGCAAAAAGTTTATATCATGCTTAATGAGATAATTAAAAAATTCAATAAAGTATCTGCTATCTGCATATCCACGTAAAATTAATGGTAAATGATCAGGATGAATAAATGAAAAAATCGCTTTTCCGAATATCTTTTCTACTGTTTCTAAAACCTCATTAAATCCTCTACGGAAGCTAAATAAAGTTCTACCTACTAATAATCTGATTATTTCTTCATTTTGTTCAAAATTAGGATATTGTTTTATAGCTTTCTGAGCTTCGGTTATTAAATTACGTTCAATCAAAAACGGAACTGCTTCAATTTGATATCGAGCATCTGCTGACTCTTCCATTTCTTTCGATCGTTTTATGAGAAAAGCATTTTCAAACGGTTTTGTTTTACTTGCGGCGATTAAAGCGACATGAGAATCTACCAAAGCTCTAAGTTCAGCATCAAATAATGCTTCTTGCTCGGGATTTAAAGGATGACGGAACGTACCAAAAACTTTCTGTCGAATTTCGGGATTAAGATATAAAGCGATTTCGTTAGTTAAATCACATATTTCGTCATTCGTAAGATTTTGCGATAGGGCCATCTGTATATTTTCGAGTAAGTTAGTAATTGATGAATCTTTTTGAGAACGTGAAGAAAGATATGACTCCAGCAATTTTTTTAATTCATGTGATTTTTCTTCAGGTAATGAAGTCCAAAAAATTTTCTCAATTTCTGAGATGATTTCATCAACAGAAGCTCCTTTTTTGTGTGAATAAATTGCAGACAGTGAAGATTCTATAATATGTCGTTCCAGACTTTTTTTACCGAATATAGCTTTTATGCCCTTAATTACCATCCTAACGAATGGATCATACTCTCTTCCTCCCATTTGTACATGCAAAGCAAGATCATCTACAACATTTCTTGGAAGACTTATGCCAAGTATTCCGCCATTTTTTTCGTGATCGACTAAAAATATCTTCTTAAACAGACCTTCTACTTGCTTTGCGCTCCTTTTGGCTTCAATTAGAGACATTCCTTGAAATAGCAAAGTTGAACAAACAACGTCAAATATACTAAATTCACCTCCGCAAAAAGAATTACAAAAAAATCCGACGGATGATGCTGTTGACCTCGAAACGTTAGGTCCCACAGATAGGGCAAT
>CADBNZ010000038.1 GCA_902796155.1 uncultured Pseudomonadota bacterium | reverse complement strand
GCCCTACTACTATCCGAAATAGTAGTCCATAATCTTCTTAATCGCTTCTTTTGTCGTAGCAGATGGCTTCCATCCGAGTATTTGCTCAGCCTTCTTGATGGACGGGACACGGCGTTGTACGTCTTGGTACGATTTCCCGTAATATTCAGCAGCTTGCAGCTCCTTTATCTCTGTTTTTTCCGCCAATGAACGCACCTTATCGTATCCTTTTGCCAGGTCAACAATCATATAGGCCAGCTCTTTTATGCTCAGTTCATTGTAAGGATTGCCGATATTAAATATCTGCTGATTCGCACAGCCGTTTTTATTCTCGATTATCTTCACAAGAGCGCCTATAGCATCTGTAATATCTGTGAAACAGCGAATTTGGTTTCCACCGTCGACCAGATTAATTGGCTTGCCGTGCAAAATATTGCTCAAAAATTGCGTAACGACTCTCGAACTGCCGTTGTTTTCGTTGTAGATGTCGTCAAGACGTGAGCCAATCCAATTGAACGGTCTGAAAAGTGTGAATTGCAGCCCATCCCTTTGACCGTAAGCGTATACGACCCTGTCTAACATCTGCTTACTGCACGAATATATCCATCTTTGCTTGTTGATTGGCCCTGTAACGCAGTTTGAGCTCTCCTCGTCATATTCCTGGTCGGAGCACATTCCGTATACTTCAGATGTGGACGGGAAAATCACGCGCTTTTTATGCTGGACACACCACCTTACAATGCGCAAATTCGCTTCAAAATCCAACTCAAACACGCACAGAGGGTTTTGGACATAAACCAGCGGGCTGGCAATAGCAGCAAGAGGCAGAACGACGTCGCATTGCTTAACCAGCTCTTCTTGCAGCTCAAATTCTTTCAATATATCGCACTTGTAGAACTCAAAATTGCTGTCATTCAAGAGGAGCGAGACTTTATCTGATGAAATATCGAGCGCCTTTATCTTCCAATCTCTGTGCGATTTCAAAATTTCCTCGGATAAATGGCTTCCGATAAAACCGCCCGCGCCAACTATTAATATGTTCATGATTATTTCTCTTCTTTCTTTTTCTTTTCCAAAATATCTCGGATAACAAAGCTAGGATGCTCGCAGATGGCAAAATAAGCACGTCCCAGATACTCACCAAGCAGACCTATGCCAAGCACTATGACGCTAAGCAAAAGGAAAAGGAAAGCGAAATGCAGACCATATCCGTGATGGTGTGTGACAACTTTCTTGAATACCTCGACAAGGAAATAAATGAAGCTTGCAGATGAAATAATCATACCTAACATTGTGAAAATTTGCAGAGGAATTAAGGAAAATCCCGTGAGTAAATCAAACGTAATGCGAATAAGTTTGTATAGGCTGTATTTTGAGCTGCCGGCGTTTCTTTCTTCATGTGAAACAGGGATGTCGACCGCATTCCATGCGAATTTTTGCGCTAGTGCGGTTATGAATGTCGATGTTTCGCGGGTTTTTACGACCTCGTCGATAATGTGCCTTTTGTAGGCTCGAAGCATGCAGCCGTGGTCAACCATTTTTATGCCCGTCGCGCGATATCTTATGAAATTTACGATTTTTGAAGCATATGTTCTGAAGAAATTGTCTTGTCTGTATGCACGATATCCGCCGACAAGATCATATCCCTCTTCCATTTTCTTGAGCAAAACGGGAATTTCTTCCGGGAGATTTTGCAAATCGGCGTCTAAGGTGACTATTGTTTCGCCACGAACGTGCTCGAAGCCAGCCAAAATCGCCACATATTGGCCATAATTGCCGTTGAATGTTATTACGCGAATTACGTCCGAGCGCTTTTTAAACCAGTCACGGAGCATAGAAGGAGAGCGATCGTTGCTGCCGTCATCAACGAATATGACCTCGTAGCTTCTGTTGATAGAATCCATGGTTTTTAGCAAACGAGTGCACAAATTATCGATGTTTTCCTGCTCATTGAATATTGGAATAACAACGGAAATTTCAGGAACTTGTGCTGACACGGCTTTCTTTCGTAAAGGCGAAAAAGGCTTTACCGCTACGGAATCGGATTTTTTCTGCCCCTTTGGTTCCCTCAATGCTTTTTTAGAAATTTTTTCTGGCATGGATTGCTTTCTTCTAACTAAACATAAATGTATGAGAGAAATATTAATGATTTCTGCAGCAATATACAAGGTTACCAAGAGTAGTTGCTGTGCGAATTTTATATGGAAATTGCGAAACGACAAAAAAACCAATAGATAGAAACAATCTAGCGAGAATTATTCCTTTTCAAAATATTCAGATAAAAATTGTTTTACCTCCCTTTGATCAACCCTTTTGATTTGTCCGGGCTGCATGATACCGTCCAAGTTAAACGGACCGTAGCTTATTCGAATCAATCTGTTTACGTTGCATCCAAAATATTGCATGAGTTTTCGGATTTCTCGGTTTTTTCCTTCGGAAAGTGTTACTTTTAGCCAACGATTTTTTGCCGTAGTTGCTTCATTTTCTTCAACGATTTCTACAGGATCGTATTTTATACCGTCGACGACAACTCCGCGCCTCAATTTCTCTTTAGCGACTGTGGAAAGTTTCCCAAAAATCCTTACCCGATAGGTTCGCTGCAAAGCTGTTTTCGGCAACTCCATTTTCCTGGCCAGATCGCCGTTGTTTGTGAATAATAGCAGTCCTTCTGAGTTACAATCCAAACGCCCAACATACAACAAGCGATCTTGTTCAAACTTTTTGAAATAATCAAAAACGGTAGGACGACCTTTGCTGTCTTTTCGCGAAGTTATTACTCCGTTTGGTTTATAAAATTTCCAGATTTTTATTTCTTCAGATTTCTGCGGGATTATTTTTTCATCTATCGATACAACAATATCTTCCGTAACAAAAAAAACAGGCGTTTTGACTATTACTCCGTCGACTTTTACACGCCCCTCCTCTATGAGACGCTCAGCTTCACGTCGCGATGCCGCTCCGCTCTCCGCTATTCTTTTCGCCAACCTGATTTTTTCTTCCATATTCTCAATTCTCAAACTTTAGCTATATCAAACGCCGACATTTTCTCTTCCAGCTCTGCTAAATCGTTCGGTAAATCGATTTCAAAATGCATAATCTCTTTCGACTTCGGATGAATAAATTCTAACAAATAAGCATGCAAGGCTTGTCGCGGAAATTCATTTATATATTTCGCAATTTCTTTTGGAATCGGATAATTCTTTTTTTTGTATATTGAATCGCCTATCAAGCTGTGTCCTATGTGCGACATGTGTACTCTTATTTGATGGGTACGCCCAGTATGCAATTCGCATTCTATTTTCGATGCAAATGAAGAAAAGGTTTTCAGAATTTTGTAATTTGTAATCGCAAGTTTCCCTTTATCTTTTGAAACTGACATTTTTAAACGATTGTTTGGATCACGCGCAATCATAGTTTCAATTTTTCCGATTTTCATGCGAGGAACACCAAAACAAAAACACAAATATTTTCTTTTGATAGAATGAATTTGAAATTGTTCAGCAAGTAACGCATGCGCACGGTCATTTTTTGCAACTACCAAAATACCGCTCGTATCTTTATCGATTCTGTGAACGATTCCCGGACGCGATTCATCACTTCCTGCAGACAAATCATAGCGAGACACAAGACCATTGACCAGAGTATGGTCATAATTGCCTGCTCCCGGATGAACAACTACTCCCGCCGGCTTATTAATCACAATAATGTCCTCATCTTCGTATAAAACCGAAAAATCTACATCAGAATTGGCGGAAGGTATCGCAGTTTTCGGAAGTTTTTCGTAATCTACACCTACTTTTTCACCTTTTTTCAGATAATAATTTGGATTTTCGATGATTTTTTCATCAACAAAGACATGTCCTGATTCAATAAGCGACTGTATTTTGCTTCTTGAAATATCCACCAACTCATGAGCTAAAAATCTATCTAGCCTATTTTGTTTTTCATCAATAATTACGCAAAAACTTATTATTGTTTTTCTCCGCAATTATTTTTCTTCAGTTTTGGACGACTTCTTCGTTACTCTTTTTCTAGCTTTCGGAAGAGTTGTCGTCGCATCCACATCTTTGCTGCTTGGCATTTTTGTTTTTTTTGATGTTTTTGGCGGAGTTAATTTTATATGTTTCTCAACTTTTTCGCCATCGATTATTTTCTTAATTTCTTCGCCGGTGAGAGTTTCGTGTTCCAGTAATCCTTGAGCAAGCAATTCAAGCGCCTGTTTGTTATTTTTCAAAATATTCTCAGCTCTCGCATATGTTCGATCAATAATCGCCCGAATTTCTTCATCGATAACTTTTGCGGTATCTGCGGAAATATTTTTGCTTGAAACTGTCGAATGACCTAAAAATACTTCGCGAGGACCATCATCCGCATATGACAAGAACCCCAATTTGTCGCTCATGCCCCATTCAACAACCATCATTTTCGCAATTCTTGTCGCTTGATTTATGTCAGAAGATGCTCCGGTTGTGATTTTTTCATACCCGAAAATCATTTCCTCAGCTATTCTTCCGCCCGCTGCCACAGACAAATCTGCTTCTAACTTAACACGTGAAACCGAAATGCGATCATTTATAGGCAATCGCATAACCATGCCAAGAGCACTTCCTCTCGGGATGATTGTTACTTTATGAATTGGATCGGAATCAGGCAAATTAATTGCAACTATCGCATGTCCTGCCTCATGATAGGCAGTTAGCTTTTTTTCATCTTCAGTCATAACCATCGAACGGCGTTCAGAACCCATCATGACTTTGTCTTTTGCTTCTTCCAAATCTTCCATATTAACGACACGCTTATCATGACGCGCCGCAAGCAAGGCCGCCTCATTGACCAAATTAGCCAAATCTGCCCCCGAAAAGCCTGGTGTACCACGGGCTATAACAGTCGGGTTAACATCATCCGACAACGGGACTCTGGCTAAATGAACTCGCAGAATTTTTTCGCGGCCATTAAGATCAGGAGCAGGAACAACAACTTGTCGATCAAATCTGCCAGGACGCAGCAAAGCGGGATCGAGAACATCCGGACGGTTTGTCGCCGAAATAATAATCACTCCGCTATTTTCTTCAAAGCCATCCATTTCAACCAAAAGTTGGTTCAATGTCTGCTCACGCTCATCGTTTCCACCACCAAGCCCAAAACCTCTGTGACGACCAACCGCATCGATTTCATCTATAAAAATAATACAAGGCGCATTCTTTTTTCCTTGGTCGAACATATCGCGAACACGACTTGCACCAACGCCGACAAACATTTCCACAAATTCCGAACCCGATATGCTGAAAAACGGAACATCAGCTTCACCAGCGACCGCCCGCGCGAGTAAAGTCTTTCCGGTACCAGGTGAACCGACCAACAAAACTCCTCGAGGAATCTTGCCGCCGAGACGCTTAAATTTTCCCGGATCCTTCAAAAAATCTACGATTTCTTCAAGCTCCGCTTTGGCCTCATCAACTCCAGCGACATCTTTGAACGTCACTTTTTGCGCATTTTCATTGAGTAATTTCGCTTTTGATTTTCCGAAACCAAGCGCCTTATTTCCTCCTGCCTGTAACTGTCGCATAAAGAAAAGCCAAACAGCCATAAGCAAAAGCAAAGGAAGAATGCTACTGAAAAATATGTGCAACAAAGCTGAATGTTCTTCGTTTGGCCCGGCAACTATTTTCACATTTTTCGCGATTAATCGTTCAACCAACTCCGTATCACCTGGATTGTATGTAGAAAACAGCTTGCCGTCGGTGGTTACTCCATCAATAGATGCTCCGTGAATAGCGACATTCGCGATTTTTCCACTCTCGATATCACTCACAAAATCAGAATAAGGAATTTCTGCTGTTCCATCCTTTACATTGCTGAAAGATTGAACCAATAAATAGAAAAAACAGGCTATTGCTATCCATATAACCGCATTTTTTTGATTTTTACTCACTCGAATACCTCTCAAAAACAAAAAAAGACTTATAATCTATAGGAATATATCAAACAAATTCACTTTACACGCAAATTCACATTTGATTGATGCACATTCCTCAAAATTATTCTTTTTAATACCATAATCAAACAAAAGTTTATCGTTCATATACACACACGGCAAACTACATACCACTTCGTGCGGAAGTTCTGAAGTGCGATTTTTTTCATCAACAATCTTTTCAAAACTTCTACGTGATGATATCACATATTTAGTTAATCCATCGTGAAATTTACAATTTTGTATTGATACAAGAAAGCGATTATCGAATAAAAACACACCATTTTTATCAACTGAAATTTGTTGCTCCAGATTCCTATTCTCTCGAAAAATCGCGATTTGTTTTTTTGTTACTTTTAACAAACATCTTCCAAGTGTTTTTATTTTTTTCTGCTCAATAATATTTTTAAGAGTAAGTTTATCAATTGTTGGCGCGTATTTTTTCCCTCCAATATTCCAAATCGCCCTTTTTAAAATTTCCGCCTGGATTTCCTCTTCTTCATTCAAAAATTTTGCGGAATCAAAAACCATATATCCGAATTTCATTTTTTCGGAATCGATATTTTCTTTTAAAAAAGATACCGCTCGCTTTTCTATATCGTGTCTTTTCTTTCCAAGCGATTTTATCTCAGAAGTTTTTTTTATTAATTCTTCTCTACTCATTGACGCAATATTCTTTCGATAAAATACTCGCTTAAATTGGCTGTCATCATTCATAGGGTCATTTTTCCACGGAATCTTTTTGCTGATTAGAAATTTTCGCAAGTAATCCTTAGAAAAAATCATAATCGGCCGAATAATTTTTACATTTTTTGATATTGAACGAACTCGACTCATACCGGCAAGACCTAATTCCGCACTTTTTTGATTTTTTCTCATCTCAAACGTTTCGAGTTGGTCGTTCCAAGTATGTCCAATTGCGACAATATTAATTGCTTCATGCTCACAGTATTCATTTATTGAATTGTAGCGGGCAGATCTAGCAAAATCCTCAATTTTTCCATGGGAGATAACGACATTATTATCTTTATTCCATTCCAAAATTATATGATTTACTCCGATTTTGTTGCAAAAATCACGTACAAAAATAGCCTCGTCGCGCGATTCGGCACGCAATTTATGGTCAACTGTAATGCACGTCAGAGAAAAGCCGTTTTTTGCCGCCCAATTTTTCAGCAAAATCAATAGAGATAAACTATCGCTCCCACCTGAAACAGCTACGGCAATTTTTTTTGAGAAAGCTTTACCAGAATCGATATTTCTGACGATAAAATCCATCTCGGAATTAAACAAATTAAACATATCGTTTTCATTCGAAAAATCCCAAGCTATATCATTCATTCGTTTCTATTCATTCTGTATTTTTACTTTAACTCTTTTAATTCTTTCTCGGCTTTTTTGCAAAAATCAGAAGAAGGATAATCGGTGACTAGCTTTTTTAAAGTCATTTTCGCTTCCTTCGTTTTTTTCATTTTCTTAAAACATTGAGCAAGTTTATATAAACACTCAGGCGCTTTTTTATCATTTTTGCCTTTTGCTTCCTTGTATTCCTTTATAAATTCCTTGCGTGCTTCATCATACTTTTCTTGTTTAAAAAGCAGATCTCCGCTACTTCCTTGTCCTAAAAGTTGATCAATTTGTTCTTTCAGTTCCGCTATTTGCCGTTTGAGTTCCTCAATATCGCCCGTATTATTGCGAACAGTTTCCTCTAACTCTGCGAAATCCGCAGACGTAACATTATCATGCGCAAAACATTCATAACAAATACCGCTCGAAATAAAAAGACACGCGACTTTTACAATAATATTCATAATTCTACCTCTATGATTATTTATTATTAGTAGCAGCAAGCAAGTTTCAATGTATTGTACATGAGATACGCAACCGTCATAGGACCAACTCCATTCGGAACAGGAGTTATCGCGCCCGCGACTTCACTTACTTCATCGAAATCAACATCGCCTACGATTTTTTTCGTTCCATCAGCTTCAGTTATTCTGGTAACTCCGACGTCTATTACCGTTGCTCCAGGTTTAATAAAATTCTTTTCGACAAATTTTGGTTGTCCAGTAGCACTGACTACAATATCCGCCGTTCTGCATATATCAGGCAAATCACGTGAATAAGAATGAAGAGCAGTGACTGTGCAATTTGCATTCAGCAAAAGTAATGTCATAGGACGCCCAACGATCGATGACCGTCCGATAACTACAGCATGCAATCCCGCAATTTTTTCATGAACCGTACGAATAAGGTGCAGAACTCCAAGAGGTGTACACGGAATAACTCCAGGTTCACCGGAAAACAGCCGCCCTTGATTGATCGTCGTAAGCCCATCGACATCTTTTTCAGGTGCAATCAAATTTACCAGCTCACGAAATCTTAATCCTTCGATCAAAGGAGATTGCAACAAAATTGCGTGCACACTTTTATCTGCGTTAAGTTTTTCGATCAAATCGGCAACTTCCGATTCTTTTGTACCTTGCGAAAATTTATAAACATCCGACTTTATTCCGACCGATTCAGCAAGCTTCTCTTTTTTCGACACGTATATTTCGCTGGCCAGATCATTACTGGCGTTTATTAGAGCTATACGAGGTATAATTCCACGAGCCTTAAGCTCTGTAACAAGATCTCTTACCGAATCGCAAAACTCCGCTGCGATCTTTCTCCCATTGATTATTTTTGTCATTTTATCTCCATTTGCTTCATAATTATTACACGAATCTCAACAAAATTCTCGTAATTACATGTTCTAAGAACGTCAACAAAATCAACAACACAACTGGAGAAACATCAATCGAACCGATATTTGACGGCATTCTCGTCCTTATCGGGTCCAACATAAAATTAGAAATCTTCGCAATCGTATCAATAATCGCATAAACAACTCGGTTGCTTGTGTTAATTATATTGAGAGCTGAGAGCCAACTCAAAATAACATCCGTAACAACTATAGTGATCGCTATTCCAATCAAAGACTTCATTAACAACAACAAAGGAACAATAATAATATCCATTTAAAACTCCTGTTACTCTAACATATTACAATTCAACTTCGCTTACGCTTACCGTACCGGTATCTTTATCAACTGCAATTTGATTTATTTTTAGTTGGGTTTCTTCCAGAATTTGATCGCAACGTTTTTTCAACACAATTCCGCGCTCGTACAAATCCACTGACTCTTTCAAAGTAGATTTTCCTTCTTCCAGAACTTTGACTATGTCTTCAAGTTCTTTTAGGGCTTCTTCGAACTCCATCTTCTCGACGTCTTTTTTATCTGCCATTCGCTTCAGCTCCATTAATATATGTAGTAACCTCGGTATATGTAGTAACCTCGGTACAGAATACATAAATATTGGGTGTTTTAACATGGGGTACAAAGAAAAAATATCCGATTTACTGACAGATGACGTTATTTTTTTGCTGCAAACTATCGAAAATGGCGGATATGAAGCAAGAATAGTTGGCGGAGCTGTCAGAAATTTGCTTCTGGGAGCGCCTATTTCCGATATTGATTTAACGACGACAGCCCTTCCGAACGCAATAACGGAAATTTTCGAGAGAAAAGGCATAAAAGTCATCCCTACCGGCATAGATCACGGAACCATCACGGTCGTATATAATGAAAAAGGATATGAAATAACGACTTTGCGCGAAGATATACAAACTTTTGGTAGAAAAGCAAAGGTTTCATTCAGCAAATCATTCGAAACAGATTCTAACCGTCGAGACTTCACGATAAACGCCCTATATATGGATAAAAACGGAGAAATTTACGACTATCATGGAGGTATATCCGATATTGCAGCAAAAAAAGTGCGTTTTATCGGAGATTGCCGAACAAGAATCACAGAAGATTATTTGCGAATCCTTCGTTATTTCAGATTTGTTGCGTACTACGGCGACTTCAAATGCGACAAGACATATTTGTCTGTAATATATGATCTGAAAGAAAATGTATCCAAACTGTCTTCAGAGAGAATCTTAAACGAATTACTGAAAATATTAGAATTGGAAAACGCATACAAAATTGTTCCTAATATGCTGCCGATTTTGGATGAACTGTTTTCTGCAAAATGCAATCCGCTGGAATTTTGTATCGATACGAAATTATCTGCTATCGAAAAATTGTGCTTGCTCCTAAAATTTTCGGAATGCGATTTGGATGAATTAATCAAGCGGTACAAATTTTCTAAGCAAATAAAAAGGCTTTTGAGTTTAAAGGGAGACTTCCACACATCAATCAACGCTGCAAAAAGACATTTGAAGCAAATTCACAAAAGCGATCGAGGATTTTTCGTGGCTTGGTTTGTTGTAAGAGGAATTATTGCAGAAAAAATATCAAAAGCAGAAGCAACGAAAATACAAAACGAATTAATAGCCTTCATTAATTCTGAATATGTCGATTTCAATTTTCGAGCTTCAGATCTTGCGGAATATAATTTGTCGGAAAGCGATCTTCAACAAATAATGATGCGAACAAAAGCAGTTTGGCTATCGTCCGATAAAGATTTTTCGGTTAAAGATTGCAAAAAGATTGCAGAGAATTTTATCGAATCGCGCAAATAATCATTATTTATCAATAAAGTTACGAAAGAGCATTACGCAAAAGAACTATAATGATATCTTTTTGCCTTTTTTGTTGAATTATTTGTTTTTTTTGTATATTATGTCAGCCGTTTTGAAAATTGATTAAGTTTATTATGAGGTAGATTATTATGGCAGAAGCTAAAAAAACTGAGGAACCTGAATTTACTGGATTACGGTCTATATTATGGCCGATTCATTCATTTGAATTGAAGAAGTTCCTTCCTATGGCTCTTATGATGATGTGTATATTGTTCACATACAGTATGTTAAGAGGAATGAAGGATTCCTTAGTTGTTACCACAATGGGAGCAGATACTATCCCGACTTTGAAATTGTGGTTCGTGTTACCTTCGGCAGTTCTTTTTATGCTTGTTTATTCCAAGCTTTCGAACATTTTTTCCAAAGATCAGGTCTTTTACATTGTTACATCATTTTTCTTGGTGTATTTCATAGCGTTCGCTACTGTCTTGTATCCTTGCCATACATGCTTACAAGCGGATTTCTCAACCATCGAAAATGAAGCGCTCAGAAGAGTTATGCGCCCTATTGGAAATTGGGTTTTCTCTTCTTTCTATGTCATGGCTGAGCTTTGGGGCAGTGCTATGGTTAGCTTGATGTTCTGGAGATTTGCAAACGATGTAACGTCTTTGAAAGAATCCAAGCGATTCTATGCTATGTTCGGATTCGTTGCGAACGGTGCCCTTATTGTATCGGGTATTTTCTTGAAAAACATCAATGGCGGAAATTCAGGTGGAAATGAATGGGAGGCTTTGCCTTATCTGATCGCTTCCGTTTCCGTTGCTTGCGTAATTATTATCGGCTTGTATTACTGGCTCAACAACGTCGTTTTGAAAGATCCTCGTTTCTTTAATCCTGATGAAATTAAAAAGCCAAAGAAAAAAGTCAAATTGTCTTTGGGCGAGAGCTTAAACTACATTTTCCATTCCAAATACCTTGGTTTCATCGTTTTATTGGTCGTATGTTACGGTGTCAGCATTAACTTGGTTGAGGTTATGTGGAAAGGTCAAGCGAAGCTTATGTATCCGACAAAAGATGCATTCAACTCCTTCATGGGCGGTCTGCAAATTTGGACAGGTCTTGCAACGATCCTCTTTATGCTAGTCGGTGCGAATGTGTTGCGTAGATGCACTTGGTTCACAGGCGCTATCGTTACCCCTGCAATCATTTTCATAACGGGATTAATTTTCTTTGGATTTATTATTTTCAAAGAAGTTTTGGCTCCGTTCTTCTCTTCCAGCGAAGGATTAACGGTTCTTGGCGTAATTGTCGGTGTTGGACTTGTTCAGAATGTTTTGAGTAAAGGTGTAAAATACTCAATGTTCGATCCGACGAAGGAAATGAGCTATATTCCGCTCGATGATGAGTTGAAGTCCAAAGGTAAAGCGGCTGTCGATGTTATAGGCGGTCGTGCCGGTAAATCCGGAGGCGCATTGATTCAATTCGTGCTGCTCAACATGATCTTTGTTGGATCTTCACTGGTTGAATTGGCCCCTGTCATTGCCGGAATATTCATAGTAATTCTTTTGGTATGGTTCTATGCTGTTTCAGGTTTAAATAAGCAATTCCTGAAGATTACTTCAGAAAATCATAACAAATAGAATAGCCTCCTTATTATAAATCCTAACCCGGTGTTCTTTTCTGAACACCGGGATTTATTGTACACAGAAAACCACCGGATAGTCCGGTGGTTCAGAAAAGCTTATAGCTATGCGCAATAGAACACCTCTGCTATAAGAACGGAGTAATCTGC
>CADBNZ010000037.1 GCA_902796155.1 uncultured Pseudomonadota bacterium | reverse complement strand
TCTTTTGGCTGATTTACCAATACGTGAAGATGAACGATAATTGACGCTGAACGCTTCTTGGTTAAAAGTCAGGAACAAGTTATCAAGCACTTCAAGATAATCTGTAACTACATTTCTACTTTTAATTAGCTCTTCTTCATCTTCATATTCTTCAATGTCTCTAACAATAGTTTTTACACCGACAACAGTGGATTCATTTCTTGATAAAGAGCGAATTAGCATTCTCATTTTATTAGGGTTTCGTTTTTTAGATTGCCTCTCGTGCATATCTTTATTAACAACCGCCTCAATATAACTGACAGGAATAATACAGGCATCCTCTTCAGTTGTACGAAGATTTTCCGGCCATCCTCCTCTTATGATAAGATAAGCAAGCTCCTGAAGTTCTACATCTCTGACATATCCCTCATTAATTTTTCCATTTAACATTTCTGAAATGGACGCATCCCCCGTGGATTCACCCGATTCATACAAGCTCATAGGATTCATACGTAATGAAGCAATTCTTCCGGTTCCGGTATGAAAAACTTTATCTTCATGTTCTTCTTCGGTCAGGCTTGTAGAACCAGTCAGAATAAACTTTCCTTTATCGTGATCTTTATCACACTCATGACGCACAGCATCCCAAATACTTGGAACAATTTGCCACTCATCTATTAATTGAGGTCTCTCTTTTCTGAAAATATATTTAGGATCAACTTGTGCGAGATCCTTTTGACTCTTTTCCGTCATGTAAGTCGCGCTGTTAACATGATTTAAAGCTGTCCAAGTTTTTCCGCACCATTTTGGCCCTTCAATTGAAACAGCACCGAATATTCGCAAATATTTAGCAATTTTTTCATCCATCAAGCAAATTTTATATCCGTCTTTTCTTAAACTCATGAAGAGAACTCCTAACTTTAGAAGTACAATACAGCGCTATACGGCACTTTTCAAGATATTTAATGAGCGCTTTTCGCAGGTTTTGATATACATATTTCTAAATATTTAATGAGCACCTTTTCAAAAAGTCAGAGCCATTACTTTGTTACTTTTTCTCGCTAATCACAAGCTTCGTAATTCCAAAAGCGGTGAGAAGAGTCTCTATAAGCAGATCAATATGATTCGGCGTAAAGAACATAATGACTGCTGCTGCAATAGCTATTGCGCCTTTCACTTTTTCATTTTCAATGATTGATTTTAAATTATCCATTTCTATTTTCTCCCTATTTAATTTTTCTATATACACGACTCAGCCAGCCACTTAAAAATTTCTGCTGCAGAGGATTTTTAGCTGCTATAAGTCGGTAATATCCGGCAGCTTCGGATTTTATTGCGGCCAGCAAAGCGTTCGGATCGGAATTGTTTGTGGCAGAAAGCGTCACAGGGCCGAATAAACCGTCTTCCTGCACATTTATTCCAACTGAACGCAAAGCTCTCTGTAAAACGATTGTTGCGGGGCGAATGCCTAAATTGGTCGATAGGTCGAACAACTGTATTGCAAGTGTATTGTCTGAAATTTGCTCAAATTTCCCCTTCAGCCAATAATCGCAAAAGTAAATTTTTCTGGCTTGTTCAAGGGTTAAATGCTTGATATCTAAATTCGGGTAACTACGCTTGCTTATTCCGTATTTTGTCTCGCCTCCGAGGTCAGACGGATCATTGACGTATCCACCTTCGTTATAAATTACATACTTAAATGCTTTTTCGAATTTAAAACTATACATTTTTACTCCATACACAATCGACACTAGTTGTAAATCCACTTGAACTCAATGAATGCTCCACTTTGGAGATAATCCATCGAGCTGGAATCTTCGGATTGAATCCTTGCAAAACCAAAGGGCTTTCAGCGAACAAATCGGTGCGTCCTTCAACTGAGAATCTGAAAGTTTTATTGTTTTTAGCTACTCGTTGCACTTTGCTTTGCACTGCAGCTAAGGCCTCTTTTTCAGACGAAAAAATTTCATTAAGTTCAGTTTCAGGATCGCCAGAACCGGCATGCACAAGATGATATTCGCCTGCTTCTTTTTCGTACCAATTTGCATAAACGGTACCAGTTGTTGAACCACTGGTTTCGGTCTCCTTAAAATTGCATGAATAGGTTGCGACTTCAGATGCGTCTATGTATTTGGTCGGCAACGATTGTCCGCTGACGGATTTTCCTGATCCATCATTTGCGACGACTAAATGCCCATCGACAGGTTTTGCGACCGCTCCGATTTTTTGCGATATTCGGGTTATGTAATTCATATCACTTTCTGCGAATTGAAGGGTGTCACTCAAAGTTACATCCTCTAAATCATCAGAAATCTCAGGCTCAAGATCGAACTCTGTTCCCATTTCTTGGATTTTGTCTTCGATTGTTCCTTCATTCGTTTTTGTCTTTTGCGAGCGCATAGCTTTTGATGCGGCATTGCATTGAATTCGAACGACATGCCTTGCTCCATCAACGGAGATTTCACGAACGAAATAAGACCCGATTTTTGTTAAACCTGTTTCTTTATAACCGAGCGAAACAACAATTTTGGCTTCTGTGTTTGGGAACTGCAAAGCTCCGTCAAAATCATCTAGCTCAAATTCACAGGAATCCGATACAATACCTGCTTGATCCGTTGTTCTGATCGACAGCACTCGTTCTTTCGGAAAGGCTGCACTGCCATTTATCGAAATAGAAAAGTCAGGAGTTAATTCCATAGGCGCACCTCTGAACCGTTTTTCAGAATGATTTCAATGTACGGAAGCTTAACTTCGATTCCTGCAGCTAACCTCTCATCGGTGATTTTCGGATTTGCCTCTATAACTTTTTCTAAAACCAAAATCGTTCCGTAATGACGCCATACAATCCAATCTAAGACATTGCCTTCCTTTGTTATGTAAGTTACCATCGCAAATAACTCCTCGCTAAATTCGTTAGAGTATCGACAAAAGATGCAGAAGAATCGCTATTCAGAATGATTGAGCTGTTTATCGTACTCGGAGATCTTTTCAACACCAAAGTAAATTCGATTTTTTGTGGTTTTCCGTTGGCATCAAAATAACTTTGAGTTTCCTTGATTGAGGTAATCACGAACTTTCCTATAATTTCTCCAGAGTCGCTGATTAAATTACTGGCGATTTTGCACAAGTCGGATGTGCGAATTGCTTCTATGTTGTCGTCCCCGGAATTTTCAGAAAGGTTTAAAAAGTTCATTACTCTTGAAGTTACGCTGTTGCCGATAATGTTGTTTATCGAATTTTCTTTTGTGAATTTCGGGTAAAATACGCCTTCAATTTCAATTTGATCTTTTGAGATTCCGAGATTCTGTAAGTTCGGTAAATCTCCGATTCGTTCTGCGTCTGACCAGTTAAATTCTGTCGTTCGACTAAGCGTATTCGGACTCAGGCTTTTTAAATTAAACTGAAAATCTCCGAGAATCATTATAAAACCTCTGGCACTGCATCATATAAAAATGTTTTGCTGAAATCGGAAACTCGATTCATGACTTTATCTGTTATAGATTCCGGGCCATCGTTCTTAACCGCATTAATCGTGATGTTAAAATTGTTGCTTTGATTTCGGACAACATCTGTTTTTAAGTGCTTTAAATCAGGCAATTTGATGGCTTTAGTGTTTTCATTTTTTGCTGGAATTAGTTGTGTGGTATTTGATGCGTTACTCGTAAATTTATCCCACAGATCTGTTACAGGTTTAAGGAAATCAAACGCGCCGGAAGAAACGTCGCTCCATAGGTTTTTGAAAAGATCTTTCAACTTATTCCAAGCTGCCATTATACCGTCCACTAACTTCAGTTGTTGTACTTTTTTGAGAAAGTCATCTATTCCCGGCGTAAAGTTCTTCCATAAATTAGAGAAGAAGGTTTTTATTGATTCCCACGCCGGGATAATTACATCCTTGCCGAAGATAAATTCCTGAATCAAAGCAGTTACGTTGCGCATAACTTCCCAAAGGACTTTACCTAAGTTGTACGTGAACACAATTAAGTCCTTGAAACCTAAAATAATGGTTTTAAAGAAGTCCGAGGCTGAGTACATTTTACCGGTAAATCGATTCCATAGCGATACGAGATAATCCCAGAACGCAGAAAAGTATTCTTTTATCTTGTCCCAGTGTTTGATGACTAAATATATTCCGGCAATAATCGCTCCTATTCCGAGACCGACTAGAATTGCTTTGAAAGCCATGGCTACCATCGGCAGATATTTTCCGAATACAGAAACAGTCAAACGTCCCAACGCAGCACTTAAAGCATTTACATACGGAAGGACAACCGCAATTGCAGAACGAGCCATATTCAATAGACCACGAGATAATAGTCCTATGCTTGACCACACCGTAGGAAGCCACTGACTCGCAAATATCATTAATCCGCGCCCAATAGCACCAAAAGCCATTATTGTTTTTGGGATGACTTCAGAAGCCAAAAACCAGAAAAGCTGACCGGCTATCTTTAACCCACCAAACAGTGCCGGAATTATGGTTGTAGCGGTAAAAAATATGGCTCTACCGATAAATCCGATAGCTTTTAATGCGCCCAAACAACTCCAACTCAATAATGTAAAAGCGACGGCTAATCCTTTTTTGAGAGCTTTACCTGCAAAATAACCGACTATTCCCAAAGTTCCTAAACCCCTAACGGATGTTTGTGTTTCAGTGCCTGCAGTGACAGCAGTAACACCGATGTTTTTAATATTTGGAATTAAGCTTGTTTTTATTACACTACTGACTCTTTCAACATGAGGTTTTAAAAACGAAAACTTTTGGGCAAAGGCACTGACGGAAGAAGTTACACTTCCCAATAAAGACTTAACTCTGGGATATCGGTTGAGCAATGTCATAATCTCGGCGGAAGCTCGTGTGAGCAATTGGCTGAACGTTTGATTTGATATTTTCAGTGAGCCGGAAAGCTTGGTGAATTCAGTCTGTATCTTTTTTTAAGTTTAAACTTAATTTCCCATGGACAGTTTGATCAAGGCTCAAAAATATTGCGCCCAAAGATAAAGCAATTGCGCCGATT
>CADBNZ010000036.1 GCA_902796155.1 uncultured Pseudomonadota bacterium | reverse complement strand
TATTATTTTTTTGATCCTATATTCGCTCAATCTACTGTACTTCATAGCCATTCACCGTATCTCTTAAAAAGATACTAGTCAAGAACCAAGACAATTATTAATAATCTGGGTATTAATTTGTTTATCTATTATTTGAGTGTTGTCTAAAAACCAAGAACATTACGCTCTTAATTCGACATAGCCAGCACGGCTTTCATCACCTTCAATTCCTCAAGGGTTTTTCCTGTACCTATAGCCACGCACGAAAGTGGATCATCGGCCAGAGTGACAGGAAGTCCCGTTTTTATCCTTACGAGTTCATCCAGTCGGGATAACATGGAGCCGCCTCCGGTCATAACTATGCCTCTTTCGACAATATCCGCAGACAATTCAGGTGGAGTATTTTCGAGCGTGAACTTTACTGCTTCTACGATAGATGCAACTGTCTCTGTCAAGCTATCTGCGATCTGATTTTCTGTGATTTTAATCTCTTTCGGGACACCATTTATTAAATCGCGTCCTTTTATAGCCATTACCTTGCCTTCTCCTTTTGCAGGATGTATAGCTGCACCTATTTCCTTTTTTATTCTTTCTGCTGTTGTATCTCCGACCAGTAAATTGTGATGTTTACGAATGTAATTTACAATCGCCTCATCCATTCTGTCGCCGCCAACCTTTACTGAGTTCCCGTATACGATTCCTCCAAGCGAAAGAACGGCGACTTCAGTTGTTCCTCCTCCTATATCAACGACCATGGATCCCATAGGCTCAGTTACTGGCAATCCTGCTCCTATAGCTGCTGCCATAGGCTCTTCGATAAGAAAAACTTGCCTCGCGCCTGCGCCTTCCGCTGATTCTTGGATTGCTCTGCGCTCTACGGCTGTTGCTCCGCGCGGAATGCATATAACAATTTGAGGACTTACAAAACTTCTTCTATTGTGAACCTTGCGAATGAAATATTTGATCATTTCTTCTGCAACGTCAAAATCGGCGATTACTCCGTCTTTCATAGGGCGAATGGCTGTAATGTTTCCCGGAGTTCTTCCGACCATTAATTTTGCTTCTTCACCGACTGCAACGACACGTTTTTTTCCGCCTGATTCGGCAAGAGCAACAACTGACGGCTCATTCAGCATTATGCCTTTTCCCCTGACGTATATGAGGGTATTTGCCGTTCCTAAATCTATGCCTATATCAGAAGAAAAAAGAGATCTTAACATTTGCAGCATTTTTTTAGTCCTATTCCAGATGATCCTTCGCTATAAGGTATACTTTTTCGTTAAAATTCTCAATATAATACTGCAGGTTAAGACACATTTTTGCAGTGTTTGTGCAGTGGTATAAGGACGGAGAAAGGCATATGCCGAAGTTTATCGAAGTTCGCGGGGCAAGAGTCCATAATCTTAAAAATATTGACGTTGATATCCCTTTAGGGAAGGTTGTAGGAGTATGCGGAGTATCAGGATCGGGCAAAACATCTTTGGCATTGGGCGTTTTATATTCTGAGGGATTCAGACGCTTTTTGAATGCTCTTTCTACATACACGCGCAGAAGGATCGCGCAGCCGAAAAAGGCTCAAGTTGATGTCGTTAGATATCTTCCTGCGGCTATAATTTTGCGCCAACGACCTGGAACGCCGAATGTTCGCAGCACTGTTGGTACTATGACAGAAACGCTGAATGTGTTGCGATTGATTTTCTCGCGTTTAGGAAGTCATCCATGTCCGAACGGCCATCTCGTGCCAACTTCAATAGACAGGTTAAAGACTGGGGAAGCCTGTTGCGATGTTTGCGGAGAGAAATTTTGGATTCCCGGTGCGGAATCTTTCTCATTTAACTCAGATGGTGCTTGTCATGAATGCGGAGGTCTTGGGTATACCAGAGTAACCAATCCGAAAAAAATCGTTCCGAACGAAAATTTGTCGGTAGATGAGGGAGCAATTTCGCCTTGGAGATCGATGGGACGAGGCCTTACTCCGTTGGTTTTGAAAAAAATCGGCGTTAGAACGGATATTCCCTACAAAGATCTTACAGAAGAAGAAAAACACATAATTCTACACGGTGAATACGGGACGTACCACGTGATTTACGATAATGGCTCGGGAAAACCTGTTCCTTTAAATGTGAAGTATGAAAACGCATATCAGGCGATAATGAATAGCTCAAAAAGTGATAGTGAGCTTACAGCAGCAAAGGCGGAAAAGTATTTTGATATGCTTCAATGTCCGTCTTGCCATGGAACAAGAATAAATGAAGCAATCGCAAAAAGTATGCTAAATGGTTTGAATATAAGCGATGCATGCGCACTGACGATAAAAGAATTGATACATTTTTCTGAAGAAGTGCAAAAGCAAATGCTTCCTGAAATTCAGGAATTATCGTCGGAATTGTTGAATGAACTGCGCAAAAAGTTGGATATTTTGGTAAGCCTTGGCATTCCTTATCTGACTTTAGATCGTGCTGGATATACCCTTTCGAATGGCGAACTGCAGCGTATTCAGTTAATGAAGATCATACAAAACAACACAACAGGGGTGCTTTATGTCCTGGATGAGCCGTCTATAGGATTGCATCCGTCCAATGTTGAAGGGCTATCGAAGTGCATTAGGCAATTGTCTGACAATGGTAATACTGTGCTTTTTGTTGATCATAACACAGCGATGCTGCAAAAAGCCGATTATCTGATAGAAATGGGGCCAAAGTCAGGAACAGAGGGCGGCGAGGTTATTACGCGTGGTTCGCCGAGAGAATTAGCTGACAACCCTAAGTCAATTATTGGAAAATATTTGAATGGAACGCGCAAAATTCAGGAAAATACGACAGAAATATTTCAACATGGCGTTATTTCTCTGAAGATTAAGGAGAAATTTAATGTAAAAGACGTTGTTGCCGAGTTCCCTCTGAAAAAAATAACGGCAGTGGTTGGGGTTTCTGGTTCAGGAAAATCGACTTTGGTTTTGGATTGCTTAAAAGAAGCTATTTCTGCGCAAATTTCAAAGAAAAATCTGCCGGAATATGTAAGCGATCTGGCTATTAACGGCGCTACTTCGCAGGATAAAATTACAGGCGTGCAGTTTATTGATGCGACTCCAATAGGAAAGAACAATCGCTCAACTGTTGCGACATATACGGGGATTTTCGACGATATCCGACGACTGTTTGCCTCAATAAATCAATGCGGATATAACGAAGGATATTTTTCATACAACAATAAAGAAGGGCGCTGTCCGACATGTGAAGGTTTAGGAGAAATCAGTGCAGATATTCAATATTTACCGGATTTTTGTATTCCATGTCCTGACTGTGAAAATTCTAGATATAATCCTGAAATTTTGAAAGTAAAATTACGAGGAAAATCAATTGCGGACATTTTAGCCATGACAGTTTGTGAGAGCATAAACTTCTTTTCCGATAATCCGACGATTCAGCATAAACTAAATCATTTGGAACAGATCGGATTGGGATATCTTACGTTAGGCGAGGGGACTCCGGGATTATCTGGAGGAGAAGCTCAGCGCATGAGGTTATCCATGGAAATAAGCAAAGTGCGCAATTCAAATTTATTTATACTCGATGAACCAACAATTGGTTTGCACCCTAAAGATGTGGAAGTTTTACTGCAAAATTTGAGGCAATTGCAACAAAAAGGCGCGACTATAGTTGTTATTGAACACGATATCGATGTCATACAGCAATCTGATTACATTATTGAAATGGGTGAAAAAGGAGGTCCTGAAGGCGGTCGTATTATAGCTACAGGAACGCCATTCGAAATAAAATTTAACGAACACAGTATCATAAGAAAGAATTTTTCTTGTTGAGTGTTATTGACATATAAGTTGAGATATAATCTCTGCGCTATAAATTATTTACGAACGAGAAAAATATGAAAAAAATTTGGATTTCAGCACTTTTTCTGCTGCCTTTGTGTGCTTGTGTTGATACTGAAAAGCCATCGATTGCGAAAACTCAAGCAAAGGTTGTTAGTAACATTGAAAAACATGAGCAGAAAAAAGACAAAGTCATAATACATCCAATTATACATCCAATCGTGCGCAAAAAATTGGGAATAATCGAGGAAGAAAAAGTTCCTGAATACGTCGAGAACGTAGCGAAAACGAACATCGTACCAATAAGCGAATTTGATCAAGTCGCTATGACAATGACAGGGCAGTATGTTCCCGAAGAATTTGAAAATGACCGCATATATTACGGTTATATAAAGTTTTTTGACAGAGAATGGGCAAGATTACAGCGAAATAGTATCGGACACATACCCGAATGGGCGGCCGTCAACATAGCCTCAAAGGTAAAAAGTGCAGATACCGTTTTTTATCCGTTTGGTGGTCCTGATATAGCCTATGCTCTTTCGTTTTTTCCGAACGCTCACGAATATGTACTGGTCGGATTAGAGCCTATAGGAAATTTTAGTGACGTAAAAAACGCTGTAAGTAATTCGAAAAATTTCGAGCAAATAAAGCGATCTTTGTTTACGTATCTTAGAGGCGGTTATTTTATAACGTCAGAAATGGGAGAGACTCTTTCAAATAAATTTTTGCGAGGAACTTTATACTTGATTTTGCTTGAATTGGCTGCTTTCGACTTTGAAATAAAAAATGTTGAAGACTTAAGCATAGATTCGTTGGGAGAAGAAGTCGCGCGCGGGCATAATATGATCGATTGCGCAAAGATAACTTGCAGAAAACGAGGAGAATCTGATTGGCGATACGTTTATTATGTGAGAGCCGATTTGAGTGACAGCAATAAAGCGATTGAAAATATTTTCAATTTCATGAAGAAAAGGAACTTCCATACGTTTTTAAAGAGCGCTTCATATGCTATTTGGGACAGAACTCTTACGGAGATGAGACAATTCGTGTTGGATAACTCTCGCTTTATTCTGCAAGATGATACAGGTGTGCCATTTTCGAGCTTTGATAAAAAATGGAATCGATACGCTTTCGGGACTTATACAGAACCGACTTTGAGCTATTTCAAAAAGGGATATAAGCAACCTCGCATGGCAGAATTTTTTGAAAAAAATCAGCAGGCGCCAATACCTTTCAAAATAGGGTACGGTTTTTATCAAGCAAGACCGAATTTGCTGCTCGCTGTTCCCAAAAATGCGCTGCCTAATGAAAAAGAAAATGAAGAGATCATAAAAGAAGTTGAAGAGCTGAAAGAAAAATATGAAAACGCCGATAAATGCGAAAACTGCGGAGATAATGACGAAGGTAATAACATTGGATCAGAAAAATAATGAATAGACATCTATTATTTCGCATTATCCATATACGTAACAGCGATTACAGTATTTTTTCTTGATCCAATAATCTTTGCGATGCCTTTGTATTGCGGATAGTGTTCGTATTCGGCTTGGTATGTGTTGCCATCATATGCGACGTGCAGGCTTTTTATGCGAAAAGTTTCAAATGACTGTCTAAATCCGCACAGCAGAGCTTTGCTTAAGGACTCTTTCATGCACCAAGCGATAGTTAATTGCTCTGGATTTTGTTCTATTGGTTCCTTTTCCAGTGAGATATAGGAGAGAGCTTGTATTTTTTTGCGTTAATCTGCTCTATATCAATACCAAATGAAGATTCGGACAAAAAAGCTATTGCAGCAGCACAGTTACTCGAATGAGTTATGGATATTTTTGCATTTTTTACGATCGGATAGCCGTCTTCAGCGTTTGAAATGTCGATTTCCTTTGGATATTTTTCGCCCGTTAATTGCATAATCGCATTTTTTGCAGCGATTCTTCCCATTGCGTATTGGTACTTACGTTTTTCTGAGCCGAATGAACGATAACGTTCACATTCGTTTGCGGTCAGCCATTTTTCAACTGTTTCGAATGGGAGTTTTTCGCATTGTACTATAGAAATTTTAGCAACGAAAACATCTTTTTTGGATATCGGAAAGAATTTATCAAAATCGTAATTATTTATGTAAAGTTCAGAGTCCAAAAAATTGCTTTCCTACCAAAAAATCGTCAGATCATAGCCATTCCGCCGTTTACGTGCAACACATGACCCGTTATATACGAGGCTTCTGAGCTTGCCAAAAATCCGACAGCAGCCGCGACTTCTTCCGGTTTCCCGACTCTTCCGACGGGAATGCTCTTTTCCAATTGTTCACGATGACTTGCGGAAATTTGCTCTATCATAGGAGACGCAATCAATCCCGGCGCTACGCAGTTTATGGTGATGCTACGTGTAGCAAGTTCCAGTGCAGCTGATTTGGAAAGTCCGAAAAGCCCGGATTTCGCGGCAGCATAATTCGCTTGCCCCGGATTTCCAACAGCTCCAACGGTCGACGATATATTAATTATTCTTCCGTATCTGCGCTTTATCATACCTCTTACAGCGGAACGCATTAATCTAAACGGCGCTTCAAGATCTATGCGCATAACGTTATACCATTCTTCATCTGTCATTTTCATAAGAAGATCATCTTGCGTTATGCCCGCGTTGTTTACGAGTATATCAACCCTTCCACAAAGGCGCTCTACATTTGGAATAAGAGTTTCAACAGCGTCTGCCGCAGAAAGATTGCACGCAAAAAGATTCACGCGCTCGGATAATTCATCGGCAAGATGTTCTAGATTGCTTACACGTGTCCCGGATAAAGCAAGCGTTGCTCCCTGCTTATGTAAGAAACGTGCAATAGCACCGCCTATAGATCCCGTAGCACCTGTTACAAGAGCGACTTTTCCATCCAAACTAAACAACATAACAACTATCTCCTAATTACTACATAAAAAATTCAAAGTGCTATCAAATATATTGTATTTCTACAATTTCATATTCTTTCTTACCGGAAGGCGTTGTCAATTTTATTTCATCTCCGACTTCTTTTCCTATCAATGCGCGAGCCAAAGGAGATTCCATAGACAAACGACGCGCTTTGATATCCGCTTCATCAACTCCGACAATTTTATATGTGATTTCTTCGTCCGTGTTTACATCGCATATAGTTACCGTAGAACCAAATTTTACGCTCGTTCCAGTTAATTTTGTTATGTCTATAACTTCCGCTCTCGCTAGTTTTGATTCCAACTCCTTTATGCGTCCCTCAATGAACCCCTGTTTGTTTTTTGCGTATTGATACTCGGCATTTTCCGAAAGATCACCCAGCGCGCGCGCCTCTGCAATGGCGTTTACTACAGCTGGACGCTCCACGAATTTCAAATTTTTAAGCTCATCTTCTAAAGTTTTAAAACCTTCAGGAGTCATATGGACTTTTTCCATAATTTTTCACCCTTCCTTCTTACATATTTCTTTTATTTTTCCGTTTTCAAAACCACTGTCGGTTTTTTATCCGACAACCTTAGGTACAACAAACATATTACACTCCTTTTGCGGAGCATTGTCCATAACTGCGGGATCACATGGCATTGCTACATCGGCACGCTCGTGCAATGTGGTTGTATATTGCATATCATCATTGATTTTTGAGCAGTCGACATTGCTGAGCTGTTCTACAAAATTAAGGATACTGTTGAGGTCGTTACATAACTTATCGGCTTTTGACTCGTCCAATCTTATCCTTGCAAGATGCGCGACTTTTTTTAAATCTTTCACAGAAACAGTCATAACAGTCTCCTAAACTACAATTCTATTATTACAAAAATTATCGTAACTATGCAAGGATTATAAAAATAATGGAATTTTTGATTTTTTTATAGGATATGTTAACTTGTTGTTAAAGTTTGTGTGTTATTGTTTTGTCTTAATGGGGGGGGCATTTCTTATTAAGTAAAGAAATATCTGCTCATTTTATTTTAATGTTAACTTTAATTTAGGAGAATTAACATGGAAAAGTTACTTAATTCCGTTCAAAAATACGTTATGTTAGTAGTTGTTGTATTAAGTGGTACTGTTTATGGAGCAGCTCCAATGGAGCAATTGCCTCCTTTATCAGAAAGAGCAGAAGGCTTTCTTCATGCACCTATTATTGAGAGCTTTAGAATTATTAATCCTAATGATCCTAGTCGTTACAGAGACGCCACTTTCAGCGATCCTGAATGCCGGAAAATGTTAATATCTTTTTGTGATAATATGACAGAAGATCAAGTAAACGCAGTGTTTGATTCGGCCGTTAGTGAGATGAAAGCACTTTATGCGAGGATAACTGCTGGCGGTGATTCAGCGAGACGTGCTTGCGATGATGTAATTTGCAGACGTCCTGCGGCTGGTCAGCAAGGAAGGTTGTTTTTTGACTTTTTGGGTAGAGGTGAAGGAGGTATAGATCTTGTAGGTTTAGGACGTTTGGGCCAAATCGCTGGATTAACAAGATCTAAGAAAGATTCCCCTTTTTCGATAAACACTACAGAAGACAAAAAGCTTTTTATCGCATTGTGTGTGGCAGTTTTGAATAGAGTATTAGATGATTGGAACTGGCATAACCAGTGTATGAGAGAAAACAGAGGAGCTGATGGTATGTACCATGATGATCTCAGGGCATATACCGAACAAGAATATGATGATCTTTTTTATAATGATAGTCTTGTAGAAACCTTCTCAGAACCTGAATCTTCAGCTGGAGCTTGGAATGGTTTAACATCAGCTGTAAGGGAAGTTATTGAGAACATACATTAATTTTGTTCAGATTATTGAAATATAAACTGCCCCGACCAAATAGCGGGGTTTGAGATATGCCGATCATTTGCTTGTCACTGCTGTAGTGGTATAAAGACATAAGTAAGCTCAGTGAAGCTTGGAGGTTATGCGCTACTACAGGACAAGCAAGTGATCGGCAGCCATTTAGAAAATCATGAAAAGCTTTGTTTTTTTTCTATATATTCTTGACATTCCAATAAGATGTATTAACATTCATCTATCTTAGATTTTATGTGAAAAAGGTATTATTTATGAGCAAACGCATAGCTGCAAAGCACAAGATAGACAGAAGATTGGGAGTAAATCTTTGGGGACGCTCAAAAAGTCCTGTGAATGAAAGAAATTACGCTCCGGGTCAGCATGGAAGCAACAAGAAAAAGCCTACGGATTATGGTGTTCAGCTTCTTGCGAAACAGAAATTAAAGGGATACTACGGAAATCTTAACGAAAGGCAGTTTCGCAGGGTATTTCAAAGAGCCTCTCAGATGAAAGGCGATACCAGCCAAAACATTATAGGGCTTTTGGAGAGCAGATTGGACGCCGTTGTGTATCGTATGAAATTTGCAATGACGGTTTTTGCGGCAAGGCAGTTAATAAGCCATGGTCATGTGACGGTAAACGGGAAAATTGTCAATATCGCGTCATATCAAGTAAATGAAGGCGATGTAATAGAAATAAAAGAGAAATCAAAAGAAAATACGGTTATACTTGAGGCTGCTCAGTCCGCTGAAAGAGATCTTCCTACGTATGTTGACGTCGATTTGAAGGCATTGAAAGGAACGTATGTGCATGTTCCGAAATTGGAGGATGTGCCTTATCCGGTTTCTATGGAGCCGAACATAGTCATCGAGTTCTATTCGAGATAGTTTTTGCATTTTGTGGGCGGTCTTTTGTTTTTTGAGAAGAATATAGAGAGAAAAGCAAACAGAGCGCCCCTTTTCATTTTTCCTTTTATCGCGCTTTACATATGCCGAAATAGCTCAGATGGTAGAGCGGCTGATTCGTAATCAGTAGGTCGGAGGTTCGATTCCTCTTTTCGGCACCGTTGGAATTTCAAAATTTTTTAAGTGGTTTGTATTTTTTCTTCCAACTCAACTACTTTCATTGCGGCGATACCAGCCATATCAGCGGTTCTTATCATCAATGCGTCTTTTTGTGTTTGATCTGAACATTGCTTCAGTCCTGCCCATTCATTTTGCGAAAACATAGACTGGTATTGCTCAAAAGCGAAATTTGCTTTACTCGCTTTTACAATAGCACCCTTGTTATTATTGGAAGGAGCAATATCTTCAATCTCATAACGAGAGAAAAGATCGTAAATACTGTTTTTTCTTCTAATTAAACCATCAATTCTCTTAAAACCCTCATAATTCAAGGTCTCTAATACGGTATCACGCAGATAACGTACAACATCATTAAAATAAGGCTGATTATTCGCTGATAATCCTTTTTCCACAGCTTCCATTCGTGCATATAGGATATGTTGCTCTTTCGGATCATCTGATAAAGAATACCATCCGGCAAAAAGCAGCCCAACCAGCATGTCGCCTTTTATTTCTTGAAAACTCGGGGAAAAATAACCGAAACTGGCAAAACCCAACCCCTTGCGCCATAAACTAACATGGTTATCAAAGGATTTTTTTGCGATTTTGTTGAGTTCACTTGCTGAAAAAACGTTAAGAAATTGTGCTTGAAAAGGATTACTGTTAGTAAACACACCTGCTGCTATTACTTCATCCAGAAAACCAAGAGCTTCCGGCGAATATGCTAACTCTATTTTTTCTTTGGTAGGTACAGGATGGAGCATTCTCATTTGCAGTTCGGATAGCTCACTATATTTTAGTAACGGGTGTATTTTGTGCTTCGAGCGATGGATCCAGCATGGCTGACACATCTAAAGCGCACAAGATATTAACAAAACCTGACAACAAAATCTTTTTCATTTTTTCCTCCATACTATTCAAATTTAAAAATGAAAGATGACAGTTTTTGTCTGTCATCTTTTTTGTATTTAGAAAACCACCGGATAGTCCGGTGGTTCAGAAAAGCTTATAGCTATGCGCAATAGAACACCTCTGCTATAAGAACGGAG
>CADBNZ010000035.1 GCA_902796155.1 uncultured Pseudomonadota bacterium | reverse complement strand
TCAAGGCTAATTTCGTAAGTGGGTTTCCTTTAAAGCTATCAAAATTTTTCAGAAACTCCCCAAATTCCTTCTCATTGAAATATGGGAGAGGATTCGCCCTCTTACACAGGCTTTTACGCCTTCACAAACGCCACAGGGGCGGTATTTTAATTGAGTTTGCATTTTCTATCCCTATTTGTATTACCCTTTTATTCCTTGTAAACGATCATTACCGATTTTATGAACTGAAAAATAAAGTAAAAATGTCTACGTATCTTGCCGCAAGTATGATTCAGCAAGTTGCAAACAACAGATCAGATAAGACCTTAACCAAGGATGATTTCGGAAGAATAGCATGGGCGAGTTGCTTGAATTTTTTTCATACAAAGTCTATGTGCAATCCATGGTCATTTGGACTTTATTATGCTGTAAGTTATGTGTGGGTAAAACGAATTAACAGTAATAGTTATCAACATCAAGACTGTTATGCAACTACTAGTGCGGGTACTTCACCTATGGAAACAAATAGAAATTGCGGCTCTGTAACAACAAGAACACCAGCATACGTAGAAGCAAAAAGCCCAGATTTGGTTTGTGAGAAGGATGGCGACGAACGAGTTTGCGTAGAATGTTGTTACAGAAAAATTAATAACTCCTTCAAAAAAAGCCAATTGGGATTTTTCATACTAACTCCGAAAACATACAAAAGCATAGATGGCATGACTAACAACTTTTTCACTTACCGAATAGTATTCACTCCAAAACCGGGGTTATTTCCCGCTAAAAATGAATAAAATTCGCCTTATTTCCCCAAAAACAATCTGCGTCTACCCTTGTTCATCGCAGACTTTAAGCACCATAATATGCGCATCGATATTTCCGTTTGGTGTGCGATAATATTGCGATCGTCTTGAGATTTTTTCAAATCCAAAAGCGCTGTATAAATGAATAGCAGTCACATTATTTTCAGCGACTTCCAAAAAAATTTTTATAGATTCCAAATAATCAGATTCTTGCTTCAAAAGCAGTCCTGCCTGCTTAATTGTTTCGATAATAAGCAGTTTTCCGAGGCCAAATCTTCTGTGTTCAGGTAGCACGCAAAGTGTGATAATCTCAATTTCCTCTAAAATTCTTCGGCAAAGGATAAAACCGCAATCTTGCTTTTGCCCATTTTTTCATGTCCAACGATAAATCCGAAAAAGTCGGGTCCATAAGCATATTTTGAAAACTGCTTTCGCTCCATCCATCAGAAAAACTTGCTCGATGAATCTTTGCGAGAACGATATTGTCGCCTACTGATATATTTCTCAAAAAAATCATATAAAATCGTAAAAAATTAAATAAAAAATATCCCTGCAATCATGCTTGCCAAAAGCAACCATATAATCGCTTTCTTAGCTATGACTTCAACAGGCGCTTTATTATCATTTACATGCGTAATTTCTATGTTTGAATATGACACGATAATATCCTCTATCGAAAAATATTCTTCTTCACTTTCACTTACGCCTATATTCATATCAAAACTTCCTTACAAAAAAATTAAAATCCAAAAATAAACAAAAAAATATTTTCCTACTTTTTCTTAGCCGTGATTTTTTGTTGTCATTAAAGAGTCTGCTTTCTCTTTCCACTTATCATTCGGGAATTTGCTTTTTAAGGCGCTGTATGCACCTTCTGCTTCCTGCTGTAGCCCTTCCTGCAGACAGCATTCAACTATTCTATAATATGCCTCCGGAGCTTGATTTGTGTGTCCAAAACGACTAACGACAAAATTATATCTCCCAATAGCAGACAAAGAGTTTGATTTCTGCTGGTAAAATCTCCCAATTAACATTTCATGCGCCGCAAGAATCCCATCAAGAACATATATTTTTCTCATACTGTCTTCATAGTAAATTGAATCAGGAAATCTGTTTACAAGTTCAATGAATGCCTGCTTAGCGTCTTGAGCTATTCTTGCGTCACGCCCCACTGATGCGACCTGCATATATATACACATAGCACGCAGATATAGGGCATATGGCATTAATTGGTGAGATGAATGGTATCGCATAAAAATATCCAGCTCCCTTGTGGCATCCATATAATTTGCCGCAAGAAAATTACTGTACGCCGCAAGAATCTGGCTTACAGGAGCCTTTGAGGAATAAGGAAACAGCGATTCAACTTGGTTGAAGGCCTCCGCCGCCTCTGAATAATCCTCGTGCTTGAGTAGCATATTGCCTTTCGCAAACAAACGATCCGCGTTGGTATTTTTCAGGCTCTCTTTCTCCGAAGCACAGCCCGCAAGAAGCGCAAATAATAAGAAAAAACTGCTACGCAAACGCATTAATTTATCTCCTAAAACTTGATTATTATTTCATATCTATTTTACACCTGTCGAACCATATCCGCCAGATGAACGATCTGTCTCGTCTAATTCATCAACTACCGCAAATGCCGCTTTTTCATATTTTTGAATAATCATTTGAGCTATTCGAGCCCCTCTTTCGATTACAAAATCTTCACTTCCAAGATTAATGAGCAAAACTTTTACTTCGCCTCGGTAATCGCTGTCGATAGTTCCCGGCGAATTTAATACGGTTATCCCGTTTTTATAGGCTAATCCGGAACGAGGACGGATTTGGGCTTCGAAATTTTTCGGAAGAGCCATTGCAAATCCGGTAGGAATTAAGCGCCGTTCCATCGGTTTCAATATGATATTTTCGTCTACTGCTGCTCGCAAATCCACTCCCGCACTTCCTTCAGTCATATAGTGAGGCATTTCGAAATCTTTGCCGTGTTCAAAAAACTTTATTTTGATAATAGTATCCATATTTACTGCAACTTACTTATTTACTCGCTACATTCTTACTGAAAGACCTTACCAAATCAAGAGCCGCCTTTTATTAACGATTTTCTTTGCGTAAAATATAGTAAAGTATGAAGATAAAATGCAGTAGTTAATCGGGAGATAAAATGGAATTTGCGATATATCAATCGATTTCGGGAAATTTAGCTGGAGCGGCAGTAAAGCTCTTGGAGAAAATATTTCTATCTGGAAGTCGGGCGGTTTTTTTCAGTCCGATTACGGAGCGAGTAGACATAATAAACAAAACTTTGTGGACGTATTCCACCAACGCATTCATTCCGCATGGAGATAAACGAATGGGTTTTGAAGATCAACAGCCGATATATTTTACCGATGTGTTTAAAAATCCGAACAACGCGTCTATTTTGGTGTTGGTTGATACTTTCGATTTAACGAATAAGGAATATAAAAATTTTGAGAAAATAATGCTGATTTTCGAAGATATTTCCAAAGTAGATGAAATTGAAAAAATATATCGCAGCTTGAAAGATAACGGAAAAAATGTAAACTACTGGAAACAATCGCCAAAAGGTTGGGAAAAGTTGAGTTAGGAGATAATTATGTCAGTTCAAAAAACACTTTCTTTAATAAAGCCGGATGCTGTCGCAAAAAATGTTACAGGCAGCATTAATTCACGTTTCGAGCAAGCTGGATTAAAGATAGTCGCGCAGAAAAGATTGCATTTAACAAGATCTCAAGCGGAAAACTTTTATAAAGTCCATAGTGATAAAGCATTTTACGAAAGTTTGTGCGAATTTATGTCTTCAGGACCGATTATTGCACAGGTTTTAAGCGGAGAAGATGCTGTTGCAAAAAACCGAACGATTATGGGAGCGACAAACCCAGCCAATGCCGATATAGGAACCATTCGCAGAGACTTTGGCGAAAGTATTGAGCACAATGCCGTACATGGTTCTGACAGTGTAGAAAACGCCGCAATCGAAATCGCGTTTTTTTTCAGTGGATTAGAAATCGTAGAATAATAATTACAATATAGAGTAATAATGAAACATTCCGTTTTCGTCTTTGCGTTTGCTTTTGCACTTTATTTAATTAGAAGTGACTTTTCTTTCGCAGACGAGAGCGGAATTTTAGCAACAGACAGCATAGAGATGAAACAGCAAAGCAAAAATTCTTTATTGGCGAAAGAACAAGCGCTGTCTATAGCTATGCGAAAAGCCTTTGCAGACCTTCTAAAAAATCGTTTGGAAATATCTGAAACACTTCCGCATTTTTCTGAAAAAGAAATCAGTGACTGCGTTTACGATTGCTCTATAGAAAATGAAAAACATTCCGAATCAACATATATATGTGAAGTTACATATCGTTTTGATGAAAGCAAAGTCGCAGATCTGTTAAATAAACATGGAATACCTTACAAAACTGAGAAAAAACCGGCCTCAAATACCAAAATCGCAATTTACACTGATGATTTCATAAAAAACTCCAATAAATTGGACTGCGTCGTTGAAAGATTTTCTTCCGAACGGGTAATCTTAACTATAAAAGACTTTGATATCGGAGAATTTAACAAATTGGGCATTAGGTATGTGCAAATGTAAAAATCTTTCATTTGTACCAAACCTTATTTCTTTATCAAGAATCATCTTAACTGCCGTTTTTGCCTTCTATATACTCCACAAAGAAATCGATATCGCTTTTGTCGCTTTCGTTATAGCAGCAATAACGGATTTTTTGGACGGACGTATCGCGCGCTTTTTAAAAGTCGAATCCGTTTTCGGTAGTATACTCGACCCTCTGGCAGACAAATGTCTCATGATTACATCTTATTTTGTGCTCGGATGGCTTGAAGTAATCCCCCCAATATTGAGCGCAATTGTCATTTTCAGAGATATAGCCATTTTATTGGTCGTATGTTTATGCAAATTCTTATCAATTCACCTGGAATTTAAACCGCTTTTTTCCAGCAAGCTTAATACAACAATACAATTGATATACGTGATAATAATTTTAGCTTGTTGGAGTTTCTCAATAGATGTACCATCAATAATATTATATGGTTGCGCGCTTGTGGTAGGAGTATCAACTATTTTTTCCGCCGTGGAATACGTACGAAATTATTACTGGATAAAAAATGCAATATGCACACGTAAATAACAAATTTATTTTTTGGTTTTGTGTCCTTGTATCATTTTTCGCATTTTTTACGTTATTTTCTGACGTATGTTTCCCGTTCATTTGTGGATTTATACTGGCTTATATTTTCGCTCCACTCATAAGTTTTCTATCGAAATATAAATATATCAACAGATCATTGCTAAGTCTTATATTTGCCGTTGGAACTGTGCTGATTTTTATATTAGGAGCTGTTGTTCTTCTTCCACACATTCGCGAATATATAATCTTCATCAACGGAAAAATCCCTGAATATTATTCTCTTTTTATATCGTTTATGAATGATACATTTTCTTTTATAAACATAAGCGAAACTGATATCGCAAACGTAAAAGCGGAAATTCAGAAATTTTTAGACCAAAAAGTGTACGTTCTGGCTTCAATAATTGAAGGCGTCGCATCAAAAGGAAAAGAAATTACTCACTTCTTCTCATTCTTCATAATAATGCCTATCTCATTATTTTATTTTTTGAAAGATTGGAATCGAATGTCCGATTTCATTTTCAATTGCGTACCAATTCAGCAACGTCGCACACTTTTAGAAGTATCACATATTATCAGAAGAACCGTAAGAAACTTCCTTTACTGGCAGTTCTATATTGTATTTACATTATTCGCATATTACGCCGCGACACTGCAATTTGTTTCAGTTGATAACAGTATGTATTTAGCCATAGCTTCAGGATTATTTTCGTTTATTCCATTTATAGGCTGTCTATTTTCCTGTTTTTTGGTGATTTTTGTATCCATACCTGTAATGACGTTAAGCAAATTCTATTTGATAGTCGCGATATATTTTATCGGACAATTTATTGAGGGATATATTTTATATCCGCATTTTGTTGGAAAAAAAACGGGACTACATCCCCTATGGATACTTTTTTCATTTTTTGCAGGAGTCGAATTGAAAGGCATAATTGGAGTTCTTATTGCTATCCCTTCAGCCGCAGTAATTCGTAGTTTATGCAGTTACGCAATACACAAATTCAAAGCGACGCAAACATACAAGCAACAATATTAATCGGATTATATAGGAAAATGATTCAAGAAATTTTCAGTTTTCATCAAGTTGAAAATTTAAATTGGAACGACTTCATAGAGAGCGAAGAAAATCGCGAAGCTGTTGCTTGTCTTTCCTGTTGGCCAAAATCGTGGCATAGCAATGGCGTCATTATATACGGAGCGCCGAAAGTCGGAAAAACACATATTGCCGGTTTGTGGGCTCAAGCTGCAAACGCAATCTACATATTACAAGCCGCATTTAACGAACCTCCTCGCAACTTGTTCGACGCAAATTGTAATTTCGTGATCGATAATTTCGATGACCTAACAAATACTGATATCAATATTGATAATTGGATGTTCGATTTCTTTAATATATGCAGAGAAAAAAATCATTTCTTTTTATTAATCAGCCGAACTGCTCCTTCTATGTGGAATATTAAATTGAGAGATTTAAGATCTCGACTGCTAACACTTCCCGCAATAAATATAAAAAATCCAGATGATGATTTACTTTTGAAAATAGCAAAAAAAATTTCGAAAGATTTCGGAATAAATATTACCGATGAAATTTTAAGCTATATACTGGATCATATAAAGCGGGATGTACCTACGTTTTCAGCTACTTTAAAAATGCTGGACAAACTTGCACTGCAAAAGCAAAAATCAATCACGATTCCTTTTGTTAAAAAATATATCGGCACAGAGAAAAATACGGAGAAAAATGAAGAACTTCGTTAGAATTTTTCTCATTATTATTTGCGTTAGTTTCTCTTTTTCTCAAATAAAAGCAGAAGAAGATATAACTATTATTCGAGATGCGGAAATCGAAGAAACATTAACAGAAATTGTTCAAAAAATATTCGATGTTGCTGGTCTGCGAAAAAAAAGTGCGAAAGTATACGTCGTTCATTCAGATTCCATAAATGCTTTCACCATAGGAAACGGATATGTTTTTGTGACATCTGGTCTTATGATGAAATTCAAAAATCCTCTTAATTTGATTGCTGTATTAAGCCATGAAACCGGTCACCTTGCTGCTGGTCACATAGACAGTATGGTTAGCCGACTTCAAAACAGCAGCTCAAATTTCCTTATGGCAATGCTGGCCGGAATGCTGGGAGGACTTGCTACAGGATCAGAAGAGGCACTGGCCGTTTTGCTCGGGTACGCGATGACCGATGAACGACTTTTCCTGCGTTTTTCAAGAGAACAAGAGCTTGCGGCAGATGCTCTCGGAGCCTCGTATTTGGAAAAAATGGGATACGATACGCAAGCGATGATCGAAGTTTTTGAGGTTTTCGAAAGAATGGAAATCATTGGTGGTGCCGCGAGTCTTCCTACGTATGTGAGAACGCACCCGAAATCAATAGACAGAATTTCTGCCCTCCAAAAAAGACAAAAAACAAACGGAAAATCCAAAAAATGCACCCCTGAATTGGTTGAAAAATACAAACGAATAACCGAAAAATTAAAATCTTATGTCGGAAATAGCGGATTATTTGAACAAATCCCGCAAGAAGACTATCCAAAAGCCATTTATTTGCACAGAAAAGGCAAATCGAAAGAAGCAATAGAAATTTTGAAAAAAATAGTCGCAAGAAAGCCAAAAGATGTGTATTACAAAGAAACTCTTGCACAAATGCTGAGTGAAAGCGGAAATCCATCCGAAGCAATCAAATATTATAAGCAAATATATAGCCCGAAATCACACGTTTTAATTAAAGTAGACTACGCACAGGCTCTAGTGCAGGAAAAACAAGCAGATTCCGCAATAAAAATATTGGAAACCGCAAAATATGAGGATCGATTCAATCCCGAAATTTTCAGACTTCTGGCAAATGCGTATGGTCAGAAAGGGCGACAGGGATTATCGTTTTTCATGCTGGCTCAAGAACAAATATTGCTTCAAAATTATCATATGGCGTATGAATTACTGAAAAACAGCCTTCAATTGATGGATAAAAAAACAGAAGCCTCTTATATAAAGAAAGCGCAATATTTTAAGCAGCTTCTCGAACGAGAAAAGATAAGAATATAGGAGAATCAGTCGCTAAAACTCCAAAATGCTACTGATATAAAACGGTTTCAGCCCCATTTCTACCCTCTTTCTGTTTGCAAAAATCAGTACATTATTAAATAAGCAAACGCGATTTTTTAAAAAATATTGCGTCGAAGAAATCTGTTTTATGTCCACTCCTATTGAAATAAGCCACGTTATAACAGTATTTTCATCTGCCCATTCTGTTGACGAAGAATAATCAAGAGGCATAACTCTGTATTTTTTTGACAGCACACTACTACTATTACTCCATTTCTCTTCTGGTTCAATCTCTGAATGAGAGTTAATAGCGCTTACTTCGGCTGTTCCCGAAACGAACTTCAATTTTCGCAACTTTACTTTTTTTTGCTTAAGGGGGTGATACGTTTTTATGAATTTTTGATTCCTGAGAGTAGATAAATGCAATTTTTCTTTGGAATTGTTGTTGCCATTGTGTATTTTACACAATTGACCTGTATTTTTTGTGTCTAACTTATTGTTTTTCATCGAAATCACGTTCCAACCTGTTGTAGTTAATAACCCTAAGTAATATTGATTACTCAAACGCTATAACAACTAAAAACACGAATACTTCAACACAAAAACTACATACATATTATGTAAAAACTGAGATACTTTTGCAAGAGGAGCGTTTATGACGAAAAAATCGATTTTATCCTTATTTCTCAAACGATTAATTATAAAAAAAGAAAATTTTAAAATATTTTTTATTTTTGTTATTGAACTTTATTTTGTCGTGTGGTATATTATAAGCAAATAGTATATAGAAAAGGAAGGTATAGTCATGGCAAGACAGAGTTTAAGTCCAATGAAAGATTTTGATTATAGAGAAAATATAGAGAGAGAAAGAGTGGGAAGAAAAAGAAAAGATGCTCCAATGACTCATTTGAAGTATTTGCGCAAGAGAAGCGGTTATACTTTGGAAACACTCTCTGATATCACAAGTATTTCTATTTCATACCTGTCCAGATTAGAGTCTGGTTCAAGACGCTTAAATACAGATTTAATTCGTAGATTGTCTCATGCGTTTTCTTGCAGCCCGGCTGAGCTTTTACAAGAAGTTACACATGACAGCAGTGTCATCACTCCTATTGAGTTCAATAAAGCTCGCAGAGCGGAAATGCTTGTCGGTCACAGAGGTATGCAACTTAACGAAATTGCGCAATCCGCAGATGGCAGTGAAGGTCTTGCTGTAAGACCGGTTTCTCCTGTTGAGTGGAAACAGCGTCCTGTTGAGTTAGGTGATAACGAGGCCGTAATCGCAGTTAAAGCGAATGAAGCTTTCAAACCGCATTTCAGTGAGTCATCAACATTGTATTTGGATCCGAATGCGTCTTTGTCACCAGAATCTACAGTTGTTATCATCAAAGGTAACGAGGTTCTTTTGAAGAAAGTTTGGAGCATTACTCCGACATCATTGCAATTGTGTGATCTTTCTGAGGTTGAATCTTTGAAAGCCGGAAAGAGCGGAAATTTGATCGAAGTTGATCGTCGTTCTTTGAACGGACTTTACAAAGTCGTCGGATATTCCGTTTTCGATCTTTAATTTCGATTATATCAAAGATAATTCTTTGTAATTAACCAAAAACCGCAGTATCCTTTCGCTGCGGTTTTTTATTGTTTTGATGTAGACACAAATGAACAGAAAAAAGTTTGGGAAAAGAGCATTAACAAAAGATGTTATGTGGATTTACGGAAAACATGCCACAAAAGCTGCTCTTTTAAATCCAAAGAGAGAGATCCTTAGATTTATTTTGCTTGAATCAAATAAGAACTTCTTACAAGAAATAACCGAAACTTCTAAAAATACACCATCACCTGAACTTGTTGATAAAAACTACTTTCATACATTGTTCGGACAAGAAGCTACTCATCAAGGATGCGCTGTTTTAGTAAGGAAACAGCCGGAAATATCTTTGGAAGAATTATTACAAGACGAAACCGATGATCGTCCCTTTATTTTCCTGGATCAAGTGGCAGATCCGCAGAATATCGGCAGCATTTTGCGAGCAGCGGCAGTATTTGGAGCGCGTGCAGTTGTTATAACGGAAGATCACAGCCCGGAAATAACACCGGCCATAGCAAAAGCTGCCTCGGGAACACTTGAATTTGTTCCGTTAATTAGAGTAATAAATCTTGTTCAGTCGATTAATATTCTGAAAAAACACGGTTTTTGGTCAATAGGGTTGGATGAAAGAGCTGAAAAAAGGCTCGATGAAACAGATTTATGTGGTAAATTTATATTTATTATAGGAAATGAGGGCACTGGATTGCGTCGTCTGAGTAAGGAAGCCTGCGATTTCGTTGCACAATTACCTGGACCAAGTACGTTTACCACTCTGAATGCAGCGCAAGCGGCAACAGTTACATTATATGAAAGCAGCAAACAAAGAATGAAAGGAAAACAGCAATGACAACATCATATTTTTTGTATCCACTAATCGCTTATCTTGCAGGATCTATACCTTTTGGTTTAATTCTATCCAATCTATTCGGAAACGGGAAATTGCAGGAATTAGGCTCGAAAAATATCGGAGCGACAAATGTTTTGCGAACTCAAGGAAAATTACTCGGAGCACTAACATTGTTTCTGGATTTTTCAAAAGCCTTTCTGCCTTGTTACTTTCTGAAAACAGATTGTGAATATACAAATATGCTAATCCTGGCTGCTCCTGCGATAGGGCATATGTTCCCTATCTGGCTGAAATTTAAGGGAGGAAAAGGAGTTGCGGCTTATTTCGGATCGCTCTGTGCCCTAGACATTCATACTTGCCTAATAACCGCGATAATATGGCTTTGCGTGTTTTTTATATGCAGAATTTCATCGATCGCCTGCCTTAGTAGCATTGCTCTGAGTTGTGGAGTATTCGCATATATAAGACATCTCAAGCATTTGGAATTTTTTAACCAACTTTGTGTTTTAATTATACTAGCGGTTTTCATAGTTGCGAAACATCATGAAAACATAAAACGCCTGCTCAGTAATGAGGAGCTAAAGTTCTAAAATCAGATTTCCCTATTACTGAGATTATTTGCTTTAGTAATGGGATTGTTTGTTGTGGATTTAACGAAGCAAGAAAAATTAGCACGTTTATGAATTCTCAGAAGCGGTTCAATAGGTGTCACGACCTTTTGGAATATGATTCAGCTGTATGGCAGCGGAATTGAAGCCCTGCACGCAATTCCGGTATTATCCAAATCTGCACTAAAAAAAATCGAATTACGAAGCGAAGACGAAGTTTTTGAAGAACTCAAAAAATTGAAAAAATTCGGCGCAAGAATGGTCTTTCTTGAAGATGAACTCTACCCTCCTCTGCTCCGTAATATACCGGATCCTCTACCTGTTCTGACTTTTTTTGGAAATAAAGAACGAACCATGGAATTTTACAAAAAAAATATGATTTCCATTGTTGGTTCTCGAAATTCATCGATTCACGCAAATAAATTCTGTCTTTCTCTTGCTGAAAAACTCGGAAAAAATGACGTCGTTATCGTTTCCGGATTGGCTCGTGGCATAGATACCTCTGCACATCAAGGAAGTCTCGAATCAGGAACTATTGCTATCCTCGCAGGAGGAATTGACATAGTTTATCCGCAGGAAAATTCGAAATTGTATAAGCAAATTGCTGAAAAAGGCGCAATCTTTACAGAAACACCGTATGGCACATCTCCGCAAGCGCAATTATTTCCACGACGCAATCGCATTATTGCTGGAATGAGTTATGGAACTGTTGTCGTAGAAGCAGCTGCAAATTCAGGCTCTTTAATAACGGCGAAATTCGCCCTCGAATACAACAGAGAAGTTTTTGCTGTTCCCGGATTTCCTATGGATCCAAGAAGTATCGGCTGTAATTCTCTTCTCAAAGAAGGCGCAACGCTTATTCAAAATGCGCAGGATGTATTAGATGCCCTTGAAGGACGAAAAATCATACACCAATCACACCTTTTTGAAGAAAAAGAGCCTTACAATGCGAAAATTTCTGAGCAAGATCTAGAAAAAACGCGCAACACAATTTTAGAAGCGTTAAGTTTAGTTCCAATAACTATTGACAAATTAATTTCATCTATTAAAGTATCCCCTCGGGAGGTGTTAACAGCGTTGCTTGAGCTGGAATTGTCAGGTAAAATAGCTCGAGTACATGGGCAGCGCGTCTGTCTGACACCAGATTCCCGAAATTGAGGATGTCTTTTATGCGTTTAGTTATTGTAGAGTCTCCTGCGAAAGCCAAAACAATAGGAAAATATCTTGGTTCAGATTACAAAGTTCTGGCTAGCTATGGTCATATTCGCGACCTTTTATCGAAAAACGGAAGCGTTAAGCCGGAAGAAAATTTTTCTATGGTTTGGGAAATAAGTGACCGAGGCAAAAAATGCGTAAAAGACATAGCGCAACAGCTGAAATCTTGCGATGAACTACTTCTCGCCACCGACCCTGATCGCGAAGGAGAAGCTATTTCGTGGCATATAAAAGAAGTACTTAATGATAAACATAGTTTGAAGGTACCTTTCAGAAGAATTGTTTTTCATGAGATTACAAAAAACGCAATTTTAAAAGCGATTGAAGCTCCGCGTGATATAGATGGCCGCCTGGTTGATTCGTATTTGGCTCGACGTGCACTCGATTATCTGGTCGGTTTTACACTATCGCCTATTTTGTGGAGAAAACTTCCAGGAAGTAAGTCGGCAGGACGAGTCCAATCGGTTGCTCTAAGAATCGTCGTGGAACGAGAAGCAGAAATCGAGGCATTTAAAGCAGAAGAATTTTGGACGGTTGAAGCGAAATTCGAGAACAAAGAAAAGAAAATCTTCAAAGCAAAATTAATCACTTTTGAAGGAAAGAAATTAGAGAAATTTTCCATAAAAAACGCTGAGCAAGCAGAATCGGTACGAGATAATTTATTAGAACAAAAATATTTCGTTTCATCGCTCAATAAAAAAACGGTAAAACGCAATCCTGCTCCCGCCTTTATTACATCGACTTTGCAGCAAGAAGCATCTCGCAAGCTCGGTTTCAGCGCAAAAAAAACCATGCAAGTAGCGCAAAAATTATATGAAGGAGTAAGTATAGGAAAAGAAACGCGCGCACTAATTACATACATGAGAACCGACAGCGTGAATCTTTCTAATGAAGCGATCGAAACAATTCGAAACGTAATATCCGACAAATATGGGAGTAATTTTATTCCAGAAAAACCACGTTTCTATCAAACAAAAGTAAAAAACGCACAAGAAGCTCATGAAGCTATACGTCCAATTGATGCAAGTATAATTCCGGAATCCATCGCAGGAAAAATCGATAACGATTTGCTGAAGTTATATACGTTGATTTGGAAAAGGGCAGTCGCTTCACAAATGTCATCTGCCGAATTCGATCAAGTTCAAGTTGACATTTCCAGTACAACAAATGCCGGAAATATTTTCAGAGCCACAGAAAACACTTTAAAATTTGAAAGCTTTCTGAAAGTATATTCGGAAGGTAAAGATGACACGAACAATTCAGAAAAAGATGAAGACGAAGAAGGATATTTACCTACTCTGGCGAAAGATGAAACGACAAAACTCGATAATCTTGATTCTTTACAACATTTTACTACACCTCCGCCAAGATTTTCCGAAGCAAGCCTTGTAAAAAAACTTGAGGAATTGGGAATCGGTCGTCCATCTACCTATGCAACTATTCTGCAAGTTTTGCAAGATCGTGGATATGTGAAACTGGAGAAGAAATACTTTGTTCCTGAAATTCGCGGTCGACTAGTTACTTCATTTTTAACAAATTTCTTCATGAAATATTTGGAGTATGGCTTTACCGCAGATATGGAACAGTCTCTCGATGATGTTTCAAATGGAAAAAAATCGAAACTCGATGTTCTCAATGATTTTTGGAATGGTTTTCACAATAACGTAGAACAAACAAAAGACGTAACTGTCTCAGATGTGATTGATCGACTCAATGAATCAATGAAAACAATTTTATTTAAAACAAATGAAAATGGTGAAGTCGATCGCACATGTCCTGAATGTAAAAGCGGCGAATTAAGCCTAAAGATCGGTCGATTCGGTTCATTTATAGGCTGCTCGCATTATCCCGAGTGCAAATATGTGAGGAAATTGGATATTAACACCGATGTTTCCGAATCTTCAGCAGAGATTACCGAAGAAGTCTCCGAATATCCGAAAACTATCGGAATGGATCCTGTCGATAATTCGAAAATTACAATTCGTAAAGGACCATATGGTTTGTATCTTCAAAAAGATACAGAAAAAGTAGACGCGCAACAGCCAGCAGCAAAAGGAAAAAAGAAAACAGAAAAAGAGAAACCTGTTCGCGCTTCGATTCCAAGATTTCTGGATCCGAAAAATATCGATCTGAAAGCTGCCAGTTGGTTACTTAATCTTCCGAAAATCATCGGCCAGCATGACGGCGAAGATGTTACAGTCGGAATTGGCAGATATGGCCCGTATGTTCTGTTCAAAGGAAAGTTTACATCCATAAAGGACAATGATCTTTTCATGAACATGACTTTAGAAGACGCAATAAAACTCATAACATTGAAAAAAACGAAAGATAAATAAAAAAAATTTTTCACTTCATTTTCGTACATTTAATAATTCTCTTACCTTTTGAAACGTAAAATGTACAGAGGAGAGGTCTGTGCATATGTTACCTAGTGGTTATTTGTTTAAAAGTATCGGTGATGTTTTCATAGATAAAAATTTGCTTACAAAAGAGCAAGTTGGAATGGTTTTGCGTGCGCAGAAAAAAGACAATAACTATCTGTTTGGCCAGCTTGCCGTAAAATTAGGTTTCATAAGCGAAGATGATTTAGTGCTGGTTTTGTCCGAAATTTATTCAATAAAACCCGTAAAAATGGAATTTTTGTATATTCCGCAAGATACACTCGATTTATTAGATAAAGAAATCGCAATTTCAACTCTTTCTGTCCCTTTTTATTCGGATAATTACATCGTAAAAGTCGCTATATCCGATCCGGGCAATATAAGAAATATCGATAAAATTATTTCCGCATGCAAAGATAAAAAAGTAGAATTTTTCGTAGCCAAAGAAAGTGAAATTTTGCGGTTTTTGGAATTAATAAAATGCAATTCCGATGATAATGTAAAAAATGATCCTCTATTTTTATTAAACAAAATTATTTTCGAAGCGATTGAAGCAAAAGCGAGCGATATTCATTTCGAACCTTCCGAAAATTTCGTTGGAGTACGTTTCCGAATAGATGGAATCCTGAAAGAAATAACCCGAATTAATTTTGATTCGTGGAGTCGAATAAAATCAAAAATAAAAATAATCTCAAAAATGGATATAACCGAAAATCGCAGAGCACAAAACGGACACGCGAGAATATATCTAGCAGGGAAAACAATCGATTTAAGAGTCGCTACCGTTTGTGGTTCTTTCGGAGAAAATATCACCATAAGAATTTTTGATCTAAGCAGCGGAATAAAAAACTTAGTAGAACTGGGATTCGCGAAAAAAGATTTTTTGTGGCTAAAAAATATTATCTCGCATCCGTATGGTATTTTTCTTATAGTCGGTCCAACCGGATCTGGAAAAACCACAACACTTTATTCATTGGTGAACAAAATAAAATCACCTTATATAAACATTATTACATTAGAAGATCCGATTGAATATCAAATAGAAGGCATTAGACAATTAGAACTGAAAGAAGATGGATTAATGTCGTTTGCCGATGGCATAAAAGCGATTTTGCGCCATGACCCGGATGTAATGTTGGTCGGCGAAATAAGGGATGAGGAAACCGCAGCAACAGCAATCCGCGCTTCATTGACAGGACGACTTGTGTTAGCGACATTGCATGCGTCAACGCCAAGCGATGCATTAAGGCGACTCGTTGATTTGGGGTTAAAATTATCCGATTTCATGCCTTCGTTGCTCGGAATATTTTCGCAACGACTGGTGAGATACACAAACGGTCATTCCGGGCGATTTCCTGTAACCGAATATATGTCTTTTCCTGATCAATTAAAACAAAATTTGCTTTTAACAAACGATGTAACAACTTGCTTACCAACGCAAACATTCACACAATCCGCCAAAAAAGCGATTGACAATAACCTTACAAATAAAAAAGAAATAGAAAGGGTCTTCGGCAATGCTTTTATATAAATACGAAGCCCTATCTGACAGCGGAGAAAAAATTTCAGGCTCGATATTTGCTGAAAACTATAAAGCCGCATATGAATCTATACATTCACGAAAAAACTGCCCTTTAAAAATAACTCCGATATCTATATCAAATAAAAAAGTCAGCATTGAAGATTTATTGATTTTTTCTGCATATAGATTTGCAACTAAAATGCAAAGTAAAAATAAATGAAGCAATAGAATCTTTCTTAGAACTCCACGGGAGCAAAATATTAAAATCTTCATTGGCCGCGATTTTAATCGATTTAAGAAACGGCTCTTCACTTGGAGAAGCGTTCGAAAAATGCGATAAAATTTTCGATTCCGTTATAATCGGCTTGCTAAAATCAGCGGAACAAACAGGAAAAATTTCTGATATTATTGCTAACATTTTAAAATTTTTAAAACTGCAGTCCGAATGGAAAAATAATATAAAAAGAGCTATCGCCTATCCTGTTTTCTTGGCATGCATCGCTATTTTTGTATTGGTTTTTAGTATCACGTTACTTGGTCCGCAGATATCATCATTAGTTCAAAATTTCGGAGCAAATGAAATCCCATTAATTACACAATTTGTTATCGATTATCTTCCATTAATTTTCCAATGTTTCATTTGTTTTTTGCCTTTTATCTTTTCTATTATTTTACTGTGTATAGTAAGTGAAAAATGTCGATTTTTTATTATGGGATTAGTTTTAAAAATTCCGAAAATCGGTTCATTAATAATAAAAACAAATTTTTGGCAGCTTTGTAAAATCATATAGCGTTAGACGCGAAATTGGATTTTATAGAAGCAATGGATATAGCAATTTCGGCCATAAAAATAAAAAACATAAAAAACGAACTTTTGGAAGTACGAGAAAAAATTGTTGAAGGATATTCAATTTCTGAATCATTTTCAGAAATGAAGTTTATTTCTGCTTCTGTTATATCCGCAATAGGAATCGGAGAAGAAAGTAATGATTTATCTTCAAGTTTTGCTCATATGAGCAATCATCAATATGAAGAAATAATTCTGGATATAAAATCGCTGGGACAATTTTTAAGTGTTGGATTAACTCTTTTTACGGGAATGATTTTTGTATTAATTATTTGCAGGCTATTTTTCCCGATTTACAGTTATGTTGAAATCGCAGGTGCATGATGCTCGCATTAATCGGAGAAAAAAACGTAAAACTTTTTCCTTCCGAATCGGAAATAGTCCCGTCTATTTTCGTAAGCTATGATGAATTTTTCGAAACATATCATAAAAATACAAATCAAATAATTTTAGATAGAAGTTGTGTCGATTTTTCATTAGATTATTTAAAAAACTCAAACATATATAACGCATTGAAAAGTTTACAATGCAAAAAGAAGATTTTAGCTGAAAATGAAATCGCGCATCTCATAAATAAAGAAAAATTTTCGTTATTATCCAAAGATAATTTTTATATTCAAACATGTGTAATCAATGATAAAAGTCTGTTTCAAAAAATAATAAAAAAAGAAATATTTTTGATAGAACATGCGATATATAAATTATGTAAATCCGTAATCGAAATTAATGACACGACTTGGTGGCTTTATGTTGCGGAACACAAATCCAGTGGCGTAAAAATAGTAGCAGGAATAGGCAATGGAATTGTCTATTCAAGGCTATTTTCCGATCTAAATGAAACAGAAAGAAAAGTTATCGAAACAATACGATTTTTAACAAGAGAAGGCTTAAAAGACGATATAAAAATTATATCTTTTGTAGATGATTTGTATATAGAAAATGTAAATATCATCAATCCATTTCTAACAAAAAGTGATATAGAAACAACTCTTGTTGAATTAATCGCAAATGATAAAAAAATTAAACCGCAATTTTCAAAAGACAATTATATAAAGAAATTTTTTTGCGATTATCATAATGAAATTCTTACATTTCTGGCCGTTTGTTCGTTTATTTGCTTTATTCTTCTGTGTTATTTATATGATGAAACTGCTCGTTTGAAAAATTCAATAGAAATTGAAAAAGATAAACTAAACATTTTTGTAAGAGATAAATCACGAACTTTTTCCGCAAGAATTAACTGCAAAAATATAGATGAAATTCGCAAATTCACAGAAATATCTCAACAAATGCAAAATCCGATCTGTTTAATTGAAAAAATTGCGAAAATATTGAACAAGCAAAAGGCTGAAAAAATATCCATTGAAAAAGATATTGCGAAAATAATATGTTCAGTTAATGAGCAACAATTTTATCTATTAAAAAAAATGAAGAGTATAGAAATAAAAAGAATCGATTTAAGAGAAAACGAATATGAAGATCTCGACGATTCAGAGGAAACAAAATACGGTGTAGAAATATGCATAAAAATAAAATAAATATCTGCGTATTTTCTGTAATCTTAATTATATTGATGCTCTTGTGTTTAGCAAAAAGAAATGAAATTTGTAATTTGGAAAATGAAAAAAAGCAAATTACAGAAAAACAGATTGAATTTACAAAATTATTCAACAAGATCCATAATACAAAATTCAACTTTAGCAAAACAAAAGAAGACGTAATTAAAAAAAAAATCAAAGTATCAAAAAAACTCTTGCTCGCATTTCGAAGAAAACACACATAAAAAAAGTGAAATTTAAAAGCAAAGAAAATGATCAAAAATTATTTAAAGAATCGGATATAGAAATATATTTTTCCACAGAACGAGAACAAGATATATATCGTTTTTTGCAAAACTTATATAACAAACATTATTTTTGATAATATAAAAATCGTAAAAAAAGATAAGCGAAATTTCATAACTTATCTGAAATGCCGTTTATTCGAATATAAATATCTCGACAAATCAATAAATATTGAACCAGAAAAAAGAAAAAAATTTTACGCAAGTCGTTTGCAATTATTTCCTAAAGATGATGACGAGAAAAAACACTTTTTGCGAGGAATTATAGATAAAACAAAAGTATATGTAGATGACGAATGGAAATGTATCGGAGATATTATCGATGAATATGAAATAAAAGACATCATTGAAAGAGCGATTTTTATAGAAAAAGATGGAAAAATTGAAAAAATCAAGCTCGGAGATAGCTGGTAATATCGTAATTTTCTGCTGTAAATAATTTTTGTTTTTTAAATGATTTCAATAATGATTGTTCAATAAATTTATCCGCTCCAAATGATTTATGAATTTGGGTTATAACAGCATAATCTACCAAATTATTTTTCAGAGCATAGTTATAAATTTCCGCCCCACCGATTATCCATGCGTTTTTGTATTCTTCCAAAGCCATCTCAAGCGAATTAAAAACAAGCGCGCCATCAAGTTTTTTTATTGTTCGCGAAATTACGCAATTTATTCTATTTTTTAGAGGAGCATTTGGAATAGAAAAAAAAGTTTTTCTTCCCATAATAATAGCGAAATTTTGCGTTACTTCTTTAAAAAATTTCAGATCGTCATCAAAAGTCCATGGAATATTTTCATTTTTTGAAACACCGAAATCCGCATCAACAAGCGCAATTAATTTTTTGCAATTATCATCCTTTAATTTCTGCCAAAAATTCAGCTCGCAGATTGTAATCATCTTTTATATTTCCGATAAAATATTTTGTTACGAGTTTCGAGCCGTCTTTTTTTACTCCGCGTTTAGATATGCAAAAATGTTCAGCTTCAATATAAACGGCAACTCCCAATGGTGAAATGATATTATGTACCGCATTCGCTATTTGAATTGTAAGACGCTCTTGCAGCTGCAAACGGCAAGCGAAAATATCAACAATTCGCGCCAATTTGCTGGCTCCGAGAATTTTTTTATTCGGAATATATCCGACACTCGCTTCACCTACTATCGGAACCAAATGATGTTCACAATGAGATTCAAATGGAATTTTTTTCAAGATAACCATTTGATTCATATCAGAATCAAAAATCGCTCCCTTTGAAATCTCTTCCGCATTTTTAGAGTAACCGGAAAAAAATTCCTCACAAGCTCGTGCAAAACGTTTCGGAGTTTTTTTTAATCGCTCAAAATCCGGATCTATACTTTTCAAAAGATCTTCAATATTTTTTTCTTCGATCATCGTTATCTCCGAAGCTATTTTCTGCAAGTATATATTTTGTTAGCAAAAAAATAACACACGATTTACTTTAATCAGATGTCATTTTTCTTCGCTCTTTAACTGACCGCAAGCTGCAAAAATATCACGGCCACGAGATTTTCTTATAATCGTTCTTATGCCTCTCGCAAGCAAAATTTTTGAGAAATGGTTCGCTTTTTCATTCGAAACTCCCATAAATTTCGAGCCATTCCAACTATTAAACATAATCAAATTAACTCTTGCATGCGCTCCAAATTTTCTGAGTAACTTTGAAAGTTCAAAAGCATCGTCATCTGAATCATTTATCCCATCCAACAATAAATACTCAAAAGTAACGTGACTTGTATTGCTTGCTTTATAATAATTCAGTGCGGCATCTAGCACATCGGAAATTTTATATTTATTGTTTATAGGCATGAGCGCCGATCTTTTTTTATCGTTAGGAGCATGAAGAGAAACGGCAAGTTTTACTCCGAATTTTGCAAGCTCTATAATGGAATTATCGACAATTCCCGAAGTTGAAACCGTAATTTTGTTTCGCGAGAAATTATACGTTTTTACATTTAACAAAATTTTCAATACCGCAAACAAATTCTGAGAATTCAAAAGAGGCTCCCCCATTCCCATAAAAACTATATTTGTAATTGGAGCAGCATTTAATTTTTTCTGGCGCTCCATCCAAAAAATAATTTGCGCCATTATTTCAGATGAAGTTAGATTGCGACAAAATTGCTGCGTTCCGGTATTACAGAAACGACAACCTATAGGACAACCGACTTGAGACGATACGCAAATCGTGTTTCTTTTTTCATCCGGAATAAAAACCGTCTCAACGCAATTACCATCTTCAAACTCAAGAAGAGCTTTCGATGTTACATCAGATGACTCTTGCAAAATCTTACATATCGGCCGACCTAACGAAAAGAAATCTGGCAGCCTTTCTCTGACTTGCTTGGGGACATCTGACATTTCCTCAAAAGTTTGCGCCAACTTCGGATGAATCCACGGATAAACCCGCTTGGCATCGAGTACCGAAAAGCCCTTTTCGACAAACTCATATTTTAAAACATCAAAAGGCAAACCAAGAATAGATTTAATCCGCATATATTTTACTATATTTCTTTAACAAAAATCGGATTGTATACTATCACAATATTATTCATCATCGGGAAGTAATTTATATTTCTTTATTGCGCTTTTGTTTTTTTTCTCTAAAGAAATATTATAAAATTACAAATATTAAAAGTATCTTATCATTATTTACCTGCATCTTTAATATAATGTATATATATGGTGAAATCAGAAAACGGTATAACAGAATTTAATGAGAAAAAACTATGATTTCTTTTTCCACTTCCTTCTTTTTTGTAAAGATTGAGCAAATATTCTTTTAACAGGTTACAAAAAAATTAATCTATTGACTAATACGCCCATCGATTATAGAATACCGCAAAATTGGATGAAGGCATCGGGAGAGAGGTCATAAAGGGAAATCTTGATTGATCCGCCGAAGGGTTAAAAATCTCAGGCAAAAGTATCGTTGCTGGACAAGACTTTGGAGAGACTCGTTTTGAGCACCGTAAAAGCAAGATTCATTTGAATCGAACACTTTTAGGTAAAAACACGAAGGATTAGGCTATGTTAGAAAGAATCTTAAATACTACGTTTTCCATTAGCGATATCAATCGAGTTCTCCCATTAATTATGGTTATGTCGGATATGGTTATGTCGGAGAATTGCGATGGATATGGATATAGAAAATATTGCTAAAGTAATTTGCGATTTTATTTGGAGTTTTCCTTTATTAATCGCTCTTTTTGGTGTCGGAGTTTATTTCTCGTTTAAGTTAGATTTTTTACAAATTCGTCACGCCAAAAGAGCATGCAGGCATATTCTTAATTCCAAAAAACTAGCCGAAAATGGCAGCATAATAGGAGACATATCGAATTTTGCATCGTTGTGCACAGCATTGGCCGCTACATTGGGCACGGGAAATATCGTTGGGATAGCCGTTGCTGTTTCTGTTGGAGGAGCCGGAACGTTATTTTGGTTAATTGTATCGTCATTTTTCAGTTTAGCCACAAAATATTGCGAAGGGCTTCTGGCCATCAAATATCGCATCATCAGAAGCGACAAAAAAATGGCCGGAGGACCAATGTATTACATAGAAAAGGGCTTGGGAAGCAAATTATTAGCGAAAATGTTTGCCGTTCTCGGAGCAATAGTCGCTCTAGTAGGAACAGGAACGTTAGTGCAAACTAATTCTATAGCAGCTGCTGCAACATCATTCGGAGTACCAATTTACGTAACTTCGATTGTGCTCACTGTTATCGTTGCGATGGTAACTTTCGGAGGGATTCACAGAATTGCTGAAATAGCAGAAAAAGTCGTTCCTATTATGAGTGTACTTTATATAGGAGCTGCTATCATTATACTGGCTCTGAAAATAGAGACTATTCCTAATGCCTTATATTTGATTGTTCACGAAGCATTTGCTCCTCAAGCTGTAGTTGGAGGAGGAATTGGTGCCTGCATTATACATACGATTCAAATCGGAGTGAGTCGCGGAATATTTTGCCACGAAGCGGGGCTAGGAAGTGCGGCTATAGCTTCAGCTGCAGCAAAAGTCAAAAATCCGACAGAGCAAGGATTAATATGCATGATTGGAGCGTTTCTTTCGATTGTTATATGCTTAATAACAGGACTTGTTTTGATTACAACTGCGGAAGAAACGCAAATATTAAGTCGCGGTTATAACATTCCAGAGACACTATTAACTGCGCACGCTTTTGGATTAGGATTACATCTTCCTCAATTAGGAAATCATATTGTTAACACCAGCATATTGTTTTTCGCATTCACGAGCATAATCGGTTGGAATTACTACGGAGAAAAATGCGTGCAATATGCTTTCAGTACAAAAGCAATAATGCCGTACAAAGTATTATATATATTCTTTGTCGTTGTCGGACCTTTTTTGAACATAAAAACAGCATTTATTTTAGCGGATATTGTAATCGGCTTAATGGCTATTCCGAATATTATCGCGATAATTGCCCTGAGAAGAGAAATAATCGAGGAAACGAATAAAACACTCGTTATAGACTCAATTATGTCGGAGAATAACGATGAATATGGAAAATTTTGTTAAATCAATTTGCGATTTTGTTTGGAGTCTGCCTTTATTAATCGCTCTTTTCGGCGTTGGAGTTTATTTTTCATTCAAATTAAAATTTGTACAGATCCGCCATATAAAAAGAGCGTTTGGGTACATTCTCAACTCCAAAAAACGATCTGAAAATATCAGTATAATGGGAGACATATCGAATTTTGCATCGTTATGTACGGCTTTATCCGCAACTTTGGGAACAGGAAACATTGTTGGAATCGCTGTTGCAATTTCAGTAGGAGGAGTAGGCACGCTATTTTGGCTGATCTTATCCTCTTTTTTCAGTTTGGCTACAAAGTATTGCGAAGGATTTTTGGCTATAAAGTATCGCATCATCGGAAGCGATAAAAAAATAGCCGGGGGACCAATGTATTACATAGAAAAAGGATTAGGAAGTAAATTATTAGCGAAAATGTTCGCCATTTTCGGAGTCGGAGTCGCACTTATAGGAATAGGAACACTGGCGCAAACGAACTCGATAAATGCGGCAGCTACATCATTCGGAATACCAACTTATGTAACCTCGGTTGTGCTTGCCGCTATTGTTGCGATGGTAATTTTCGGAGGGATTCACAGGATTGCGGAAATAGCGGAAAAAGTCGTTCCTATCATGAGTATATTTTACATAGGAGTAGCTATTATTATACTTTTCCTTAGAATAGACGCTATTCCGCATGCCTTATATTTGATTATTCATGAAGCCTTTGCTCCTCAAGCTATGGTTGGAGGTGGAATCGGAGCTTGCATTATCCACACTATACAAATCGGAATGAGTCGAGGAGTATTTTGTCACGAAGCAGGACTGGGAAGTGCAGCTATAGCTTCTGCCGCAGCAAAAGTCAGACATCCGACAGAGCAAGGATTGATATGCATGATTGGAGCGTTTCTCTCGATAATAATATGCTTAATAACAGGACTTGTGCTGGTTACAACTGCGGAAGAAACGCAAATATTAAGCCATACCTGCACTATTCCTGAAACATTGTTGACCGCACACGCCTTTGGAGCAGGATTGCATGTTCCGGCATTAGGAAAGCATATTGTTAATATCAGTATCCTGTTTTTTGCGTTTACAACAATAATCGGATGGAACTACTACGGAGAGAAATGCGTACAGTACGTTTTTAACACCAAAGCTATAACACCATATAGGATGTTGTTTATGTTTTTTGTCGTCATCGGACCTTTCTTGAACATAAAAACAGCATTTATAGTGGCGGATATCGTTATCGGATTAATGGCCATCCCGAATATTGTCGCGTTAATTGCTTTGCGAAAAGAGATAATTAAAGAAACAAAACAATCGCTGTCGAATAATAAAAAATAAGGAAACAGAATTAACAAAAAAGCAGACTTGGCGTCCCCAACGAGATTCGAACTCGTGTTGTCGCCGTGAAAGGGCGATGTCCTAGGCCTCTAGACGATGGGGACTCAGGTAAGTGATGGCTGATATGCGGCAAACCAAAGATTATGCGACAATTTCAACACCATCTTGCTGCAAGATATAATAAACTGCGGTTTAAATCAACTTAAATCAGGTATCCAAAAATTATTTTTTGCGCAAATGTAATTTTTGGTAACTAATTCTTAATAAAGTTTGTAAAATAATTAACGCCTATTCTATGTAATTAATGAGGTTCTCGTGTTGAACATAGCTATATGCTCCGGAGGTACTGGCGGGCACATGTTTCCCGCATGCGCTTTGTTTGAATCGTTAAAAATGCGCGGCCATTCCGTAAGCATGATAACAGATACGCGTGGCGATCGTTTCTGCAATGCCATAAATGAAGGCGATAAAGTCGTCGTAAAAACTATTCGTTTCAGCATCAGAAATATTTTTGGCATGGTTTTTGATCTGATCGGCATTGCTCGTAAGTTTTTCGGCCTTTGGAAGAATAATCGGCCGGACATAATTGTGGGATTCGGCAGTTTGTTTACGATTGTTCCGATTTTAATAGGAAAATTGTTCGGCTCGAAAATTATTGTGTACGAGCAGAATTCCATTCTTGGAAGAGCGAATAAATTTCTGGCATGTTTTGCAGATTTTAAAGTTTCTACATTTGCGATAGATGAAAAATGGCAGCAACTTCCGTCTCCTGTGCGAAAAGAGTTCGTAAAAGCTATAAATTCCGAATACAAGTGCGATGACAGAATAAAAATCGTTATAATTGGAGGCAGTCAAGGTGCGGTTTCGTTTTCTTTCATTATCCCGAACGCTTTGTCGCTCATATCTCCTGAATTGAGGCAGGATATTGATATTGTGCAGCAAGTTAGTTCTGCGAAAATAGATGGTTTGCGCAGTGCGTATAAAAAAATAGGTGTAAATGCGCATCTTCTTGATTTCGTGCATAATGTAGCAGAGGAGATGTCGAGCGCACAGCTGATAATTTCTCGTTCTGGAGCGTCAACTTTGGCTGAATTATCGACTCTCGGACGTCCCGCAATCCTTATCCCATATCCTCTTGCCTCTGATAATCATCAATATTACAACGCAGTATGCTATAAAAATCGCAAAGCTGCATGGATTGTTGAAGAAAACGAAAATATCGAGCACGAATTATCATCAATAATTATTAACCTTTTAAATAATCGACAATTGCTAAAAGATGCGGCTTCAAATATGATTAACGAACTGGGCGACAAGTCCACGGAAATTTTTGCGGATTTTGTTGAAAAAAGTGCGGCTGAACAGGGGTAATGCTGTGAAGAGAATTTTCACCAACACAGGAGTAGTGCATTTCGTCGGAATTGGCGGAATCGGAATGAGCGGAATAGCGGATATTCTGCTCAATTTAGGATACAACGTTACAGGTAGCGATCTTAAAGAAAACGCCATGATTGCGCGCCTGACTCGTAAAGGGGTAAAAGTAACAATCGGGCATGAAGCAAAAAATGTGCACGGAGCTTCGGTTGTTGTGGTTTCATCTGCCATTTCAAAGGATAATCCCGAGATTTTAGAGGCACGAAAGCTGCATATTCCTGTTGTGAGAAGGGCGGAAATGCTGGCAGAATTGATGAAAATGAAGGATTCTGTCGCGATTGCGGGAACTCACGGAAAGACGACGACAACTTCTCTTATTGCAGCTGTATTGGACCAGTCGGGAATGGATCCTACAGTTGTTAATGGCGGAGTTATTAATGCATACAACAGCAATGCACGATTGGGATCTGGCGATTGGATAGTGGTTGAAGCGGACGAATCAGACGGTTCTTTTACGAAACTTATGTCGACAATTGCAGTAGTAACGAATATCGACTTTGATCATATCGATAATTTTAAGGATTTCTCGGAATTACGAAACCTTTTTGCGCAATTTGTTGAGAGTATTCCATTTTATGGTGTTGCGGTTTTGTGCATAGATCATCCAGAAGTAGCGAAAATCGCTGCCAGTACAATAGATCGCCGCATAATAACCTATGGTTTATCTGAAAATGCAGATGTTTCTTGCAAGGATGTGTCTCTTTCCCCTAGCGGATCAAAATTTAGCGTTGTTTTCTCCGATAAATTAGCTAAACGATATGCAATAAATAGGCGTGGTTGGGAGAATATTACTCTGCCGATGTTCGGAAAACACAACGTTCAGAACGCTCTTGCGGCTATTTCGGTGGCTATTGAGCTTGGGATTCCTGAAGAAAATGTCAGATTGGCTCTTGGTTCGTTTATGGGAGTAAAACGTCGCTTTACACGTGTTGCTGAAATCAATGGCATTGCTGTTATTGATGATTATGCACACCATCCTGTTGAGATTGCCGCGGTTTTAAATGCAGCTCGAACATCATGCAAAGGAAGAATATATGCCGTTATGCAACCTCATCGTCATACTAGGCTGAAGAACTTTCTCGGAGATTTCGCAAAGGTTATGGAACTGAGTGGCTATGCGTTTATCGCTCCTATATATTCTGCAGGAGAGGCAAATAACGATGTCGACCATTTTACTTTGTTGAAGAAAGTCCAAGAAAACGGCGTTGTGAAAGCAGAATTTGTTCAAGATGTTCAAACTCTTGTGGGAAAAATCTCCGATATGCTCCGTCCGGGAGATTTCGTCATATTTCTTGGTGCGGGAGATATTACGCAATGGGCTTATGCCTTTCCAAAGCTAATTGATAAATCCATTAATTCAGATAATTCAGAACGGTAAAGCGGCATGACAATATCTCACTCAATTGTCGATTCACTTCCTATCGTTCGTGGTGTACTGCATGAAAATTATCCGTTGAGCAAAAAATCTTGGTTTGGCGTTGGTGGTCCTGCGGAAGCTTTGTTTATTCCGGAAGATATCGATGATTTAGTGTATTTTCTAAGAAATGTGCCTGACGAAATTCCTATAACAATTTTAGGTGCTATATCAAATGTATTGATACGCGATGGAGGCATTCCCGGTGTCGTGATTCTTTTGGGTGATTCGTTCAAGAAAATATATGTTGAAGATGATATTTTGGAAGTTGGTGCGGGAGTAAATTGCACTCGTCTTTCTACTTTTGCGATGGATGCAGAACTTGGCGGGCTCGAGTTTCTTATGGGACTTCCTGGAACAGTTGGCGGTGCGCTCAAGATGAATGCGGGCTGTTATGGCTCTGAAATTTCCGATTTTCTGGTTGAATTTGAAGGTGTCACTACTTCCGGCCAAATAAAATGGTTCACAAAAAAAAACATAAAGTTTGCATATCGAAAATCGAGCATTCCAGACGATTTAATCATCACAAGAGCTTGGTTTAAATGCGGATTGCATGTCGATTATTCTATTCCAAAAAAGGTTAATTCAATAATTGAGAAAAGAAAGTCATCGCAACCGGTAAATAAGCGTTCATGCGGTTCGACGTTTAAGAATCCGCAAGGTAAAAAAGCATGGGAATTGATAGAAAAATCCGGATGTCATAAGATGAGAGTCGGAGGAGCTTCTGTATCGGATAAGCATTGCAATTTCATCATAAATGACGCCAATGCCACAGCAAATGATATAGAAACTCTTGGGGAAAAGATTGTGCAAAAAGTTTTTGAAACATCAAATATAAAACTTGAGTGGGAAATTATTCGTTTAGGAAGAAAATAGGTAGATATGAAGAAAGATTTTCAAAAAACATGTGTGTTAAAAGGCGGTTTCTCAACTGAAAGAGAAATATCTTTGCTTAGTGGAAGCGGTATGGCTGAAGCGGCTCGGTCTCTTGGGTATGAGGTAAGCGAATTTGATTTTACGGGAGACGTATACGCATTACTCGCGTTTTTAAAGGCCGAAGATCCAGATTGTGTAATCAACGGACTTCATGGAGCAGGCGGAGAAGACGGCAATATTCAGGCGATACTCAATCTTTTAAAGATTCCATACACGCATTCAGGTGTTTTAGCCTCTTCTGTCGCTATGGATAAGTACATTTCGGGGCTGATTTTTCAACAAAATGGTATCCGTGTACCTAAAAACCGCCAATATTATTGGGAAGCCTTCAAAGCTAAGCCTGATTTTCCCCTTCCTTTTGTTATAAAACCGATTAACGGCGGCTCTTCTTGCGGAGTTTTCATAATAAATAAGCTTTCTGAGTTGGATAAAGTCGAATGGACATACGGAGATAAGGTCCTCGTATCAGAATATATTCCTGGATTGGAGTTGAGTATTGGAGTATTAGACGGAAGAGCTCTTGAAGTTACAAATATTGTCGTGAAAAAGGGTTTCTACGATTACAAAAATAAATATACCGATGGAGCTGCTTATCATGAACTTCCGGCAAACATTCCTCAAAAAGTTCGCAGAGAAGCCATGGCTTGGGCGGAGAAAACGCATGCGCTCCTTGAGTGTCGCGGAGTGACTCGCACAGACTTCAGATATAATGATGTTACAAAAGAGTTGTTTGTTCTCGAACTTAATACCCAGCCTGGCATGAGTCCGCTTTCTCTTGTGCCTGAGCAAGCAAAGCTTGTCGGAATATCTTTTGAAGAATTAGTAGAGCGATTGATACAGGAAGCCTGCTACGACGAAATGTAGGCTTTGGCGAGGGCAAGTGTTTTTGGAAGATCTTTCCACTGAATCCTTCGGTCGCTGTGCTCTCTCAGGATGACGAAGGAAGAAGTCGTGATCAGAATCAGAAAAGCCATCATTCATACCCAGAGGTAGCGCGAAAGTTATTACAATAGCTAAATTTGTCATTCTGATGGAATGAAATGACAGAAGAATCCAGGGTTATTGTTTTAATGCTTTTTAAGGATAAACTGGATCTTTCGCTACGTTCAAGATGACAGAGTGATAATCCGTGCAGGATGACAGTTTGCATGTATACTCTTCCGCCATCACTAAAAGCTGTGCAGATAAATCCCAAAAACTCGCGTTTGCTCATAATGAGCATTATGCATGTGCCATGCAGCAACAGACAGACAATAGCAGAATCATAACCAGATAAATAGATTCACTGTAGGCCTAATTAATATGCGGATATACCCACACACTTATCAGTGTTACGTCAAAGCAGTAGAGAACTAATTTCCATAGACCAACACAAGGCCGATACAGCATAAAACAGCACAAAGTAGAAGTAGAATCTGTTACCATACATCCCTATTTTTGCATGCAATACGCTATTACACAGAGTAAATGCGCATTATTACATCGTATCCCCTCAGTAATAGTGCATTGCAGCAAAAAAGCGCGGGAGAGGGGAGACAACAGATTCAAATCTACCTTAACCCAGGTTATTCGCTATGTTATTTAACTGGTCCAAAATCTTGTTACCAATAAGGCGCATACCTGTAATAGCCACAACAGCGATCAAGCTGGCGATAAGTGCGTATTCGATAGCGGTTGCACCCTTTGACTTTTTCTTTAAAAACTTGGATATCGCAGATATCATCTTCAAACTCCCTATAACAAATATTATCAATACTTGTAGTAAACACTATTAAAGTTACTAAAGAATTAACAATGCGATTTTTTTGCGAAAAATTTTTTTTATTTTCGAGATCGCATAAATGGGACGGAAGGAAGAATCGCACAGCCGCTCACAAAGAAGAGAGTCGAGTCAATAATCGCTCTTATCGGTGAATCTGCTATGGCGAGCAAGCAAAAGGCTATTGAAATAAGTCCTATGAAAATTTTTGCGGTGTTTTTTTCCTTTAGCATGAGTTTCAAATACACTGAGCAGCAAGCGATATACACAATTAAGAAGACAATGACGGAAAAATTAATTATATAGCTGATTTGTTCCGAAAAACTTTCTTGTTTCGTTAAAATTAATATCGGAATCAGGCCCAAACTACTGATTAGCACACTGATATACGGTGAGTCTTCTTCATTTTTGGTTGCGAAAAAAGCAGGAAGCAGCTTATCTTCAGCCAATCCGAGAGATATTTGCGCAGATGTTAAAACCCATGCGTTAAGTGTACCTATGCAAACGATAGATGCTACTGCAGACAGTAAGTATGATACGTTTTTTCCTGCGACAGTATTAATGGCGTCCACAAAAGGGGCAGTACTTTGAGCCAAAATCGCGCTTGGAACAACTCCCATAACTGCCGCATTATTCACGAAATATACCAGCGCAACGGAGCATGTCCCTAAAATTATTGCTCTTGGTATGGTTTTTCCCGGATTTCGAACAGAACCAGCCGGAGTTGTCGCGCACTCAACGCCTATGAATCCCCAGAAACACAATATTGTCACCATGCTGGCTAATTTTTGTGAAGGAATAGACGCCAGCTCTTCAGACATCGCAATACAAGATGAATCAAAACTTTGAAGAAGTATAATCGGCACCACAACAAAAGGAATAAATTTTAAAAGAGTTAATGCAAACTCGACTTGCCCCGATAATTTTACGCTCTTGCAGTTAAGTGCGGTTATGAGGAGTAGTAGGGCAATTTCCAACGCTAAATTAAAATTCGAAGACGGATTATCGAAGAAAGGATTCAAATAAGCTACAGCTGATACAATAACAACGGATGTGCTTATCCATGAAACCAGCCAATATGCCCATCCTATAAAGAATGCTGGAATCATTCCGAACTCTTTCTTTATATATATGTGCGGACCGCCTGTTTGCGGATATCGTGAGCACAGCTCAGAAAAAATAAATGCCAACAGAATGGCACCGAGTCCAGCAAAGCACCATCCATATATTCCGAACATTCCGTAAGGAGCTAGGACAGACGGCAACATGAATATGCCTGACCCTATTTGGCTACCGAATACTATCGCGAAAACTGCCCAAAATCCCATTTTCTTGGCTGACATTTCTTCCTCAAAACTATTTATTATTCAAATACTATTACTTGCTACTTATTATTCGTACTGTTGCCACGACGTGTTGTGCTGTTTTTCGTCTTTTCTTTCTCTTTCAGCCCTTGAAAGACAGATGCTATCACGTCACGAGCTGACATTTTATTCAGCTGTTCGAACGTCCATGATGGTGCTTCACGAGATTTTAGTGCCGTTGCCGTAAATCTAGTACGTACTACAGCCGGATCAATATCAGTTTCTTCAAGCATTTCGGACAAATGTTCATTCAATGAAATAACAAGATCAGCAGGCGAGAATTTTACATCCTTATACATCCTCATACCAAGCAATTTGCATGCGATATCAACAATACTGTCGATGTTCTTCAATTTATTTGCAGGAATTATGGAATATATGTCCGACAAAATGTATGAATCTCTTAATGTATATGAAACTAATTTAATAAGAGGATGAAAAATCTCATCACGACTGCAATATATGTTGATGTTACTTTTTGTAGTCTCAATATTGCGTCCATTCATTATCGATTCGACGATTTCATCGAATAAGCCAGCAGGATCTGTAATGCAATTTGGAAGCCTTATTATACGAAATTTCGTCTGCGTCTTTTTTGTCCCTGCGCACTGTACGGCAAGCTCTCCTAATCTTTGCGTCGCTCCAATCCAATTTTCTGTGTCGAATGCTTCCATTGTGGACAGCATAAACACGAACTTTATTTTCAGCTTTTGAGCTATATCTATTATTTCGGAAGTGCCAATAACATTTTTTGCAACAGCTTCTTTCAAATTATCTTCGCTTGAGTCTAATCGCAGCAAAGGCATATTGAAAAATAAAACATCCGGTTTAGGATCTGTTGAATTAAAAAGATTCTTATCGGCGATCTTTATTTTGTGAATTTTTTCAGAAGGCTTTTTTGCTAATTCTGTTTCTACTTCTCGCATTAAGCGTTCGGTCATACAAAATACGACAAGATTTGCGGCTTCAGATAGAGCGCAGATTAAATCAAAAATGCACTTTTTACCATCGTAGAAAATCCACGCGCTTTTATTTTTGAAAGTTTCCGCAAGCATGTTTTTTTCTTGAGGCAAAACTTCTACAGAATCAAAATTTTTGATGGAAATGGGGGCAATACTGAAATTAGTACCGTTTTCTTTTATTTCGAATAGCGGTATAGAAAATTCTGAAGAAATATCAACGAGTTTGAGCAACGTTGCTATATCTTGATTCCTGGAAAAATATAGAATCCGTCGTGGAAACGGGAAAAATGAAATCATATTGAAACGATTCAGCTTTTTTCTGAGCTTTTTTACTTTCTCGAAATCTGCAATTATGAGTTTTAGTATCTTATATTCGTTTCCCAAAGAGCTTTTTACCATTTCCGCTTCTACGGTGTCTCCACAAACAACGTAAACTGGGATTTTTTCGGAAAATAGGGTGCATCCTCGCATGTATTCGATACACACAAATTCAACGAAAACGATAAAACCAAGGCTTACCAGAGCAACAGCGAATGAATTATTCAAAAAAATTATGGGAATGGCACAAGCTGTAACACCAAGAACTATTCTGTATCTTGAAATGTGCGAAATTTTATCCATAAACCAAAAGAAAATCGCAATGTATATGCATAGCAGAGAGAAAATTTCCTGAAAAAACTGATACAGCGAAAACTTCGGATAAATGAGCAACGAGACAACTGTATAAGGCACCAATAAGGCAGCAAGGTTGTAAATATGCTCACCTTGTTCATGCGATAAGAAATCTGTTGGTATAGACAGAACTTTAAAGTCTTTTTTCAAAGTCTCTGGAAGCCTTTTAAATCCTTCAAGAGCTAATTCGAGCTCTTTTTTACAAAAATCTGCTATTTTTTTTAATAAATGCATGTACTCATATACCTGTAACGACTAGCATCAAGGAAGTATAAATTATATTTATATAGAATATAAGTGTTGTGTTGTTTTATTTTGTTTTGGTGTTATACAATGAGTTGTAATTCTTATGAAAAATCTTACAAAAAAATCGGTTTTATCGGAGCGGGATGTTATGGAACCGCAATTGCTCAAAGCATTAGCGACTGTGCGGAAAAAATAGCCCTTATTACGGATTCAGAAGAGATAAAAGACGACATAAACAGCTTGCATATCAGCAAAGTTTTAGGTAATACGCCTTTGAGTGCTAATCTTTCTTGCGATATGGATTATTCGGTCATAAAAGACGCCGAAATTGTGTTTATTACCGTCCCCGTTGGTGCTGTTATTACTGTTTGCAACTTAATAAAACAAAATGAAATAAAAGTGCCTGTTATTCTGTGCTCCAAAGGAGTTGATACAGAAAATGCCCGACTGATTAGCGAAATGGTAAGCGATATATTAGATAACGAGCTTTTCGTTTTTTCGGGGCCTTCGTTTGCCAGCGAAGTAGTTCGCGGATTGCCTTTTGGCGTTAATTTGGCCGGTAAAAATATGGATATGGCGACTGAAATTGCTGAGCATTTGTCGTCATCTAATTGCACAATTAAGCCGATTTCCGATTATATCGGTCTGCAAATAGCCGGAGCATTCAAAAATATCCTTGCAATAGGATGCGGGATGAAACGTGGCGCGAAACTCGGAAATAATGCTATTGCCAAATTCATAGTGGAAGGTGTGGAAGAAATGGCAGCACTAGCTGTTGCGATGGACGGAAAGAAAGAAACGTTTTTTGAGTTGGGAGGCATTGGCGACATAATACTTACGTGCACAAGTGAACAATCAAGAAATGGCTTATTTGGAGAACATCTGGCAAACGGCGGAACGTTAGACAGCTGGAAGGGACCATTGGCAGAAGGAGCATTTGCCGCAAAAGCTATTCCGCTGTTCGCTGAAAAATATCATGTTAGGTTCAAAATCTTTGAAGAGATATACAGGGCGATATATTAAGGTGAGATATATTGATGAAATAGGAGAAAATTCCTCTTTTTTTAAGGTTTTTTGAGTGCGAAACATCCTTGATAAGGCCATAAATCCTTTTGAGATTATCTTTTAGATGGTCTCTAATCTTGTTTCGCAATGTATAATCATATTCCCGAAATTACTTATCGTCCAATATCAAATCCATTGCCTCATATCCAAAGTTTGTATATCGCACAACTAATGTTATTGTTTGGCCGTGTTCGATAGATTCCAGTCGGTTTTTCTTCAGCAAACTCGCGTGTATGAATACATCCTCGCCTGTTTTCATTTGCGCGAATCCAAATCCTTTTGCGGGGTTAAACCACTTCATAACAGCCTTAACTTTTTCAGGTTCTCTGTCAGAAATTTCGTATTTATTAGTTGTGCGACTTCAAGAACTTTTGTAACTTTCAGACCTCGGTCGGCTTCATCTATATCGCAAATGATAATGTCATCATTGTTTAGTTTTTTTATTCCGGCTTGATCAAGGACGGAAAAGTGTAAGAAAACATCACCTGGACGATTTTTCATTTCCACGAATCCGTATCCTTTAAACTGATTAAACCACTTAACTCTGCATCTTACTCCCGAATAACATTTCGTTTCTTCTACGCTATTAGACATGAAAACCACCCTTTCTAAAAACAAACATGCATTCTTATGCAATACACTTAAAAACCTCTATATTGTCCATATTAAACAAATAACTTTTATAAAAAATTAATTTTGGCGATTTTTTTTGAAAAAATTTTGTCCCCGCAACATGCAAAAAGAATGCCGAAGATGATAATGGTTTGCGTTATTTGCTTTGGAACGCCTCTTAAATAGATCTATTTTGGCTTTATGTTGTCACTTACATACTTTGCCCACAGATCTGGACGATTTTTCATTGTAATAATTTTCGACAAATCGCTTCGAAATTTTTTTATTTTCTGATGATTTCCTGATAAGAGAACTTCAGGAACGGGAATATTTTTGAAAATGGCAGGTTTTGTGTACTGATCGTGTTCAAGCAGATTTTGCTGAAAAGAATCATCGTGTACTGATTCGCTATCTCCGACAACTCCGGGAATAAGTCGCACAACGCCTTCGATAATTGCCATTGCTGCGACTTCTCCGCCAAGCAAAACGAAGTCTCCTATGGATATTTCCTCAAATTCGTATGCCTCTAATATGCGCTGATCTACGCCTTCATATCTTCCGCATAATATTGTAAGTCCTGAAGATCGGCTGATTTTTGCTAAATCTTCCTGAGACATTTGTCTTCCTCGTGGAGAACAATATATGCGTTTGAATTTTTTTTCGTCCTCAGAGAGCGAATTGAAAGCTTTTTCGAACGTGATAGGAGAGAGAAGCATGCCTACACCTCCTCCGTATGGGTAAGAGTCTATTCGATCATTTTTCGCGGGAAATTTCTTGAGATCTACGATATTTAAACGCCATTCATCTCGAGTAAGAGCCTTTCCTATAACTGAAACTCCTAAATTTCCGGGAAACGCTTCAGGAAAGTTTGTAAAAATATTTGTCTGCCACATGAAGTGAGAAATCCATAATACTAGTTAATTAACGGTTAATCTAGTATAGACATTTAAAATGATAAATAGTATAAGCTTTCTAAGCTATTTTGATGGTTACTGTCATGGAAAAAATTAATAGCAATGGGGGTATACGTAAGAACAGTAAGGATAGAGGAGCTTCCTCTCATCAAAATTTCTCTTTCCTATCAATATTCAATTTATCAGTGTTTAATTCCCTTCCAAAAGGGATTTTTGCGATTTCGTTGTTCGGATTATTCCTTGGTGCGTCTACAACAATGATATACAGCCAGCTTGGGTTGTTTTTGAAGAACGAACTGCATGCGACAGAGTTAAAAATCGCATTTATTGATGGCGTAGTTGAGTTTATCGCCTATGTTACTCGCGTCTTTTCAGGAATGATCAGCGACTATTTCATGAATAGAAAGTTTATTTTGTATGTTGGATGCGTCATAACTTTATTTATGAAGCCGCTTTTCGCTATTGCGCAGTCGCCACTTGTTGTTATGATTGCGCAATCTATAGAAAGAATCGGGAACGGGCTGCAAGCGACTCCGCGTGATGCATTAATCGCAGATTTAAGCGACCCAAGCAATCGAGGGCAGTCTTTCGGTTTCAGTAAATCTTTTAAGACAGTCGGAGGTTTGCTTGGAACCTGTGTTGCTATAGCCATAATGTGGTTAAGTTCGAACAATTACAGATTAGTTTTTGCGTGCGCGACAATTGCGGTTGCTATTTCGATTTTATGTCTATCTAAAATCAAAACAAAACAAGAAATACAAGGGAAAGGTCGTGTTGAAAAGAAAATAAAAAATCCTTTTAAGAAACAGTATCTAAAATCCTTTGATGATCGTTTTTGGAAATTGATTGCGCTTGCTGTAATTTTTGAGCTCAGTCACTTTACTGAAGCATTATTTCCGATTTATGCGAACAGTTTTGTCGCAACCAGCGTTGCAAGCTCAGTGAGTATGTTTATAAGCATTGGACAGATACTTTGCTCGTTCCCTATTGGCTTATACGCCGATAAATTTGGTAAAGAAAAATTTATGAAGGTTTGCATGTTCATGATGATTCTTGCGAACATTTCATTTATATTTGCTAATTCCATATTTTGGGTTTATTTAGGAGCGTTTTTGTGGGGCGGACAGATGACAGCGAATCAAGGACTATTTCTATCCGTTTTGATGGAACGTGTTGATGTTCATCTCAGAGGAACTGCGATTGGCATATACTATTGCGCAGTCGGAGCGTTTTATCTAATCGCTTCGGTTATTGCTGGAAAAATCTGGACATCATACGGCAGCACATATTCTTTCTTGTACAGCATTACTTTCTGCGTATTGAGCCTTTGTTTGTTCAGATTTTTATTACCTGCAAAAAGGAATAGTCGCTGTGGAGCTTAGCTATGTTTTTTAAAGCTCCGAAGTTTTGGTACAAAAAACCTCCAGTTAATGAAGTTGCCCGACGAATTTTACAACCTTTAAGCAAAGTTTATGCTTTTTTTGCGATACGAAACTATAACAGAGACTATAATTATAAGACTCCAAACGCTCATGTTGTTGCGATTGGAGGCATTGCTATAGGGGGATCCGGGAAAACTCCCGTTGTTGCCTCTCTATGCGAGGTACTTAGCACTATAAATCGCAAGGCGGCAATTTTAAGTCGAGGATATGGCAGAGATTCGAAGCAAACGCTCAAAGTAGACGCACGTATTCAAACGTTCAGAGACGTTGGCGATGAACCATTAATGTTGTCGAAGTATGCGGACGTTTTTGTTGGCGAAGATCGTGTTAAGAGCGCAAAAATGGCCGAAGAATCAGGGCATAGCCTTATGATATTGGACGATGGTTTGACTCAAAGAGACTTGCAGCCGGATGCGAAAATTGTTGTTGTTGATAGTACGCAAGGTTTTGGGAATGGCGAACTATTCCCGCTAGGGCCAAATCGTCTGAGTTTCGATATGATAAAAGGCGATATTGATTCTGTAGTCATTATAAAGGCGCACGAACACGAAAATATCGATGAGATAACGGCACAAATACCAAGCGATATCCCTTTAATAGTCGGATATTTAGAAGAAGATTTTTCAAAACTCAATCTTGAGGACAAGTTTTTAGCGTTTTGTGGCATAGGTTATCCGCAGAAATTCTTTAATTCTATCGACAAAAAACTTCATGTGATAAATAAAGTTGAATTTCCTGACCATCACCCATTTTCTGATGACGATATTGTCGACCTTCTTGACGAAGCAAGACTTCATGACGCAAAATTGATAACGACAGAGAAGGATTTTTGCCGAATACCAAGACGATATCACAACTTTATATCCGTGGTGCCTATAAGGGTTGTTTGGAAAGATACGGCAAAGATTGCTCAGCATTTGAATTTACAGGCATAGAGGTTTCATGAAATTGTTTATTGCATCAGACCATGCCGGATTTCAATTAAAATCCGAGCTGATTAAAAAAATGCATGAGTATAGCGATAAAGGCAATAATTCCGAAATTGAATTAGTTGATCTTGGGACTAACAGCGATGAGTCGTGCGATTATCCTATTTTCGCGAAAAAATTAGTCGAGAACTTGCTTAATGCCTCCGAAAAAGATCGCGGAATACTCATTTGTGGCACAGGAATCGGCATGTCAATTGCGACGAATAGGCATTCGCAAATACGAGCGGCGTTGTGTTTTAATGAGGAAATGGCAATAATGTCCAGAAAGCATAACAATGCGAATGTTCTGGTCTTGGGAGCGCGGATAATCGATTTTGATGTTGCATTACAATGCATTCGTGCGTTTCTTAAAACAGATTTCGAAGGCGGAAGGCATGCGCGGCGATTAGCATTGATAGACGAATGCGCAAAACAGTGTTAAGAGGGAGACAATAGTCATGGCAGAATTTAACGGATATCTTTTAAATGAATCTGAAATTACAGATAAAGAAGTATTCGGAGCGATAAAGAACGAATTAAATAGGCAACAAACTCAAATTGAATTAATTGCCTCAGAGAATTTTGTTTCAAAAGAAGTTCTTGCTGCTATAGGTTGCGTAATGACCAATAAATATGCCGAAGGTTATCCTGATAAACGCTACTATGGTGGTTGCGGTTTTGTTGATGTCGCTGAGAAATTGGCTATAGAGCGCATTTGCAAGCTGTTCAACTGTAAGTTTGCGAATGTTCAGCCGCATTCGGGGGCTCAAGCGAATGTTTCCGTTTTGTACGCTCTTGCGGTTCCTGGAGATACGATTCTTGGCATGGGATTGGCTATGGGAGGGCATCTTACGCATGGTGCAAAGCCAACTGTTTCGGGGAAGTGGTTTAATTCAGTCGAATATGGTCTAAATGCCGATGGTTGCATTGATTATGAGCAGGTTGAGCGATTGGCACACGAGCATAAACCTAAAGTAATCATCGCTGGCGCTTCTGCTTATTCAAGAAAAATCGATTTTAAAAAATTTCGCGAAATTGCCGATTCGGTCGGGGCGTATTTATTCGCAGACGTAGCTCATTATGCGGGATTGATTGTTGCGGGACTGTATCCGTCGCCAATGGAATATGCTCATGTAGTGACTTCCACGACTCATAAAACACTGCGAGGTCCTCGAGGTGGCATTATTCTTACGAACGATGAGAAACTTGCGAAAAAAATCAACAGTGCTGTATTCCCTGGTGTTCAGGGAGGGCCGCAAATGCATTCTATTGCGGCAAAAGCAGTGGCATTTGGAAAAGCATTACGCCCAGAGTTCAAGACTTATGCAAAGAATGTTCTGGATAATTCCATAGCAATGGCAAATCGTCTTAAAGAACATGGACTGAATATCGTTTCGGGTGGGACAGAGTGCCATTTATCTATTGTCGATTTGACAGCATTATCTATCACAGGCAAAATCGCAGAAACAGAGCTGGAAGAGTCAGGAATAACTTGCAACAAGAACGCTATTCCGTTTGATAAATTGCCGCCATCTCAGGCTTCGGGGATCAGAATCGGTTCTGCGGCAATGACAACTCGGGGGATGCGTACTGCTGAATTTATCAAAATCGCTGATTTGATTTACGAAATACTTTCAAATTACGGAAAAGATGGATATGATGCCGTAAAATCCAAGGTAAGGAGCGAGACACTGGAGTTGTGCAAAGCGTTTCCTCTTTACAGCTAGGTAACTAGTTGGACAATAGATTTTACAAATTATAACGGGTCATTGTTGTTATGGAAGAGAACAAAAAACGCCGCGCGAAAAGCGGATTGCGTGGAGTAGCCAGATTTTGCGCATTACAAACTTTATATCGATCGGAATTTTGCAATGGCTCCGTTGCCAGCGTTCTCGGCGAATCAGAAAAATGCACTGAAGCATTTCTGACAGAGTCTATTTCTGTTTCTGATATGGATAAAGATTTTTTTAAGCGGCTTTTAGATGAGAGTACTAAAAATCTTTCAGAAACAGATCAGATAATCGCCAAAAACCTATCAAAAAGCTGGAGTATGGACAGGCTTGATCCTGTGACAAAATGCATTTTGCGACTTGGAATCACAGAATTAATGTGCTTCAAAGAAACTCCATCTAATGTAATATTCAACGAATATATAGAAATTGCCAAAGCATTTTTTGATACTCCTGAGGTGTCATTCATAAATGGTCTATTAAATAAAGCTGCCGATTTTATACGGAAAAAACAGTAATAATAGAGTGCAGACAGCATCATATTCCAAAAAGTAGTTTTTTGTTTACGTAATAAATGATATAAGTGTCTGTTAATAGCGCATGTTATCATGTCATAAGTGTTGTTAGCGGGTGTGGTGGAATTGGTAGACACGTCAGATTTAGGTTCTTGTGGTTAGCGCCGTGGGGGTTCGAGTCCCTTCACCCGCACCAGCTGTGTTTTTATGGGGGAATACCCTTAAAGTAGTTTAGGAGTTATTATGAAGATTCTGAATAAAACATCCGATGGTCTCAAGAGAAATTACACGGTTCTTGTTTCGCCGGAAGAAGTTGAAAATGCTTTTGTGGAGAAGCTGAAAGAAAGAGCGTCAAAAACTAATATGCATGGTTTTCGCCCGGGAAAAGTTCCTGTTGATGTAATTCGTCGTATGTATGGCGATTCTGTGCGCGCCGAAGCTGTTCAGAATTTGATTTCAACAACATCGAAGAAAATTATAAATGACGAGAAACTTGCTGTTTCATTTGATTTCTCAACGGGAATTATAAAAGACGACAGCAAAGGTGTAGAATTTTCATTAAAATTTGAGATTGTTCCGACAGTTGATGTAAAAGATATTTCTTCCCTTACTTTGACTAAGCATGTTGCGGAAGTAACGGAGAAGGAAATTGATTCGATCTTCGATGAAATTCGTAAAAATCACAAAAATTGGGTAGAAGAATCAGCAAAAGCGAAAGCAAAGGACGGGAATAAGGTCTCGGTTGATTTGCTTGCAAAAATGAAGCTGAAAAACAATAAAAATGGCATTGCGAACAATCTGGATATCGTAATTGGCGATCGTAATGTCATGGAGGATTTTTGGAAGCCTCTTATAGATAAAAAAGTCGGTGATGTCGTTGATTTTGTGGTCAACTATCCGAAAGGTTTGAAAGACAAGAATCTCGCAGGTAAAAAGATAGAATATTCTGCTACGATAAAAAAGATATCCAAAGCGGCCGAATATGAACTGGATGATGAGTTTGCAAAGAGTCTTGGGTATGAGGATTTTAAAAAATTGCATGCATGGGCCGAGGCCAGAGCGAAAGCTCACTATGAACAGTTGTCCAAGAGCGTTCTAAAGCGAGATCTTTTGGAGAAAATGTCTGAGCTATATAATTTTGAAATTCCTGATAACATGTTCGATGTCGAGTACAAAGAAGTTCATCGCCAATTGATTGCAGAAGCGAACAAATTGGGCCAAACAATGTCCAAGCAAGCTGAGGAAGAATGCAAAAAAATCGCGGCCAGTCGAGTTCGCTTAGGTTTTGTTGTCGCGGAAGTGTCGAGGGAGCAAAAAATATCCGTATCCAAAGAAGAAATTGCAGCGGAAATACGGAATATCGCGGCTATGTATCCTGGGCATGAAAAGGCAATTTGGGATATGTACTCACGTGGAGCTGCCCTTAATGCCATCGTTGGGCCTGTTTTGGAGAGAAAAGTCATAGATTATCTTTTCAGTGTTATAAAAACCAAAGAGAAAAAGTGCTCTGCGAAAGAACTTGTTGATTTAGACGAGGAGACTTTTGATTTCTTCAAAGAGAGTGCAGAAAGTTCCAAAGGAAAATCGAAGAAAGCCGTAGAAAAGACTGAAAAAGCCGAAAAGGGCGAGAAAAAAGAAGCCAAGAAAGCGGAAAAGAAGGAACCTACCACCGAAAAGAAAGCAAAAGCAGAATCGGCTACTGAGAAAAAGTCCGCAGCAAAAAAGAAATCGACAAAATCAAAGTAAGTAATGTCGGTGTCTGTTTATTGTAAGTTTTTGTAATATTGTTTTGGAGTAAGTAACCATGAGCAGCAAAGAAAACAGTGATTTTGTAATGAATACACTTGTACCTATGGTCATTGAGCAAACTTCTCGCGGAGAGCGTTCCTTCGATATATATTCGAGGCTCTTGAAGGAGCGAATTATCTTTCTTACGGGGGAAGTGAACGATGTTTCAGCGAGTCTTGTTTGCGCTCAGTTGCTTTTTCTTGAGTCTGAAAATACGAAAAAGGATATTTTTCTATATATAAATTCACCTGGAGGCATTGTTACTTCAGGTATGTCTATATATGATACAATGCAGTACATTACGCCTGAGGTTACTACGCTTTGTATGGGACAAGCAGCATCTATGGGGTCGTTGTTGCTGGCTGCAGGAGCAAAGGGAAAGCGATTCTCGTTGCCAAACTCTCGCGTCATGATTCATCAGCCTTCAGGAGGATTCCAAGGGCAAGCGAGCGATATAGCTATACATGCGAAAGAGGTTCTTAGCCTGCGAGCTCGATTGAACGAGATATATCACAAGCATACAGGACGTCCTATTGCTGAGATAGAAAAGGCAATGGAACGTGATAACTTCATGACTCCGGAAGAGGCAAAGAAATTTGGTCTTATCGATGAGATAATATCGAAGCGTGCTGTTCCTGAGAGCTCGGATAAATAGCAAAAAATTAGGGGATTTATATCTCAAATCTCAGGATTATATGAAAGTATGCGAATGCTAAAAGTCATCCTGAAAAAGACGCTGTTTTTCCTATTCCTGCTGATTTTTTCATGCTCGGAATGCCAGCAACAGAGCAAAAACAGGGCTCTTAGTTGGCTTAACAGAACATACGGTCATAAAACTTCTCTCCGAAACGAAGATCTTTTCGCCTATGCTTTGCGCATAGAAACAGGAATAAGAGGGCGAGATGATGTTGTCGATCAAAACTCGTTCTATCCTATTCTTGAGGTCGGCAGTACGGACACGAAAAATAATTGCGTAAGTCTGCTTCAATGTGCGCTTATGTACAAAGGATATTATGTCGGATCTATTTCAGGGAAATTCGATAAAAGCACAGCTTCAGCGGTCATGGAGTTTAAAAAAGACGCGCTTGGAGGCAATGTAATCAAAAATTCCCAAGTAACCCCGCTGTTTATGCTTGCAATTGTCGGACGAGGGGAATATATCAGAACAAACGACGGCGACGAAAATATGCGTCGTATACAGCAATATTTGAACAGAAACTATTCGCGTCGCTGCGCAATAATTCCTACTAACGGAAAATATTCACACAGAACACACTTTAACCTTATTCGTGCGCTTCAAGTTGAGATCGGTTGCGAAAAAATAGATAAACGCTTTGGGGATGAGACAACAGAGGCCTGTCCGACTCTCTATCCAGGTCTGAAAGGGCGTTTGGTATACATTTTACAAAGCGCTCTGTATGCCAATGGTTTCAGAGCAAGAGTCAACGGTGTTTATGATACAAATACGGTTACTGCAGTACGTCAATTTCAAGGATATGTGGGACTGCCAAAGACGGGAGTCGCTAACATGCGCACAATCAAGGCGCTTTTGTGCAGTACGGGAGACACCGGACGTCCTGCTCTCGCGTGCGATTGCTGGTTGCCTCTTTCTCCCGATGGAGCGCGAGCTTTATATGCAGCTGGTTATAGATATGTAGGACGATATCTAACTGGCAGTATAAAAGGCTATAAAGGAAAGCGTGTGCCGAAATACATCAGCAAACAAGAATTTTACGATATAAGCGCCGCAGGACTGAGATTATTCCCGATTTTTCAAGAAGAAGATGGACATGACATAAAATCGTTTTCGGCAGCACAAGGAAGAAAAGATGCAGCGATTGCGATTGCTGCGGCACGAAAACTGGAGCTTCCAAGAGGAACTGTCATATATTTTTCAGTAGATTGCGACCCATCGGAAGAGCAAATATCAAAAAGAATCATTCCATATTTCAGCGAAGTAAGCAAAATCGTGATAAGGGCAGGATATCGCGTTGGAGTTTATGGCGATCGCTTGGTTTGCACGAGCGTTTCGGATTATGGTTACGCAACATTTAGTTTCGTGGGCGATGCGACACCGCTTTATTACGGCAATATAGCTCAAAAACTGCCGAAAAATTGGGCATTTGACCAATTCTATGAGCTGAAAGGGAAGGAAAGCTTCCGATACTCAGGCGGAAAATTCAATCTGGATAAGGTTGCATTTTCGGGAAGAGATATTGGCGTCATAAGCCCAAGATTTTCATCGAAACGCAAGTGATTTTTTGAGTATTATCCAAAAAAACAAGATTGTTGCCCCACAAAACCGGGATTGCTTTCTGTAAAGTAATAATGCAATGATTTTGTGGTTTATGCGGATTTTTGATAGGGTTGTTGGGGGATCTAAAAATAATAATCTGATGTCAAAAAACAAAAACAACAATAAAAATCTGGATTCTTCACTTCGTTCAGAATGACACGATACTTCTTCTCCTGTCATCCTGTATGCTTTGGCTCTCTCCCCGTCATTCTGAGCGTAGCGAAGAATCTCGGTAGGTCGCTACCGCCTGTGTGTCATTCTGAAAGAGCGCAGCGAGTGAAGAATCAAGTAAGAATAATCCCATCAAACGATGATTCTCCCCAAATCTTTCCACTTTCTTAACTATTATCTCACTTAAAATTGGCCTATATAGAATTGGAAATCAAATTTTTATTTGTATCTACTTACAGCGTTGCTAATTTGTTTTTTGAGTAAATTGAATTGCAAGCGATTTGGAACTACAGCTTTTGGAGTAAGAATCATTTTCACGCTGAATGGATTCATTACCTGACTATAGCGTGCCAGTTCAAGATGCAAATGCGGTCCTGTTGTTACGCCACTAAGTCCCACGTAGCCAATGATCTGTCCCTTCTTTACAATACTTCCGTAACGCACTGCATATCTGCTAAGATGAGCATATCGACTGGAATATCCGCCCGAGTGCTGTATGTCAACGCAGCGACCATATCCCGCAAATGTCGAAGCCCGCTTTACAATGCCATCCTGTATCGCATAAACCGGCGATCCATAAGGCGCGCGCAAATCGACTCCTGAATGGTTGTGGATACGCCCTGTAACCGGATGTCTTCTCCTGCCGAATTTATCAGATACCGACAACCTACCCGCAAGAGGTTGCCCGAAGCTCGAGCCCCTTGAGTAATAGTTGCATTTTTCGCCGTTTTCGAAATAGTACGATGAATCACGGCCTTTAGTAAACTTATACGCAGCGACGCTTGTGCGCTTAGTTGTGATTCGTGCGTAAATCATATCTTTGTTTTTGCCGTAAATAACTTCGAATTTGTCGCCTTTTTTCAGAGAGTGCTTGAAATTGATTTTTGATGACAGATTCCTTATAACAGAATCAATAACATTCGCCGGAATACCAAGATTTCGCGCGTCGACGTAAAAACTGGACTTTATTTGTCCTTTCACCAAAGTTGCGCCCGTATGACCAGCAACGTTTATGGTATTTACGCTTTTTGGAGCAGAATCCTCAATTTTTTTCGCGATTACTTCTGCTTCTTTTTTCTGAGCGACTGCTGTTGATGATGTTACCGATGTTTTCGGCGAGCCATTTTCTAAATTTTTTAAATTTGAGATAGCATTCAAAGAAGCCAAAAATTCGCCATTCAAAGATTTTGAAGCGAAATTATCGAAGTATTTGTTTGAAATAGCTGTATTTGCTGTTTCTATTGATAAATCAAGAGGATTTTGCTCATCATTTTTGCTGAGAAACGAAGAAAAATCCGTCTTTTCAACATGATTCGTTAATACCGGAAGATAGGCGAGACAAAAGAACAATCCACCACATAATAATCTGGATTTTTTCAACAATTCTTCTGACTTCAAATTACCCTCACCAAACAGCCAATATAAATAACGACTCAATAATAATATAGCACCATTATGAAAAAATGCAACTTTTTTGCTGATTTTTTTGTTTTTATCATCCAATAAATGTTAAAAAATCCGCGATTTTTGCTGTTATTCTGAAAAACTATTCAATTTTTTCGATTTGTTTATCCAAAAACTTATTTAAATCTTGATATTATTTGAAACAATATTCTAATATTAGCTTTAGAGTATGTTGTATTGTTGTAATAGGGTAGTATTAATGGATTCTGTAGTCATTGTTTCTGCGGCAAGAACTCCTCTTGGCGCTTTCGGTGGAAATTTCAAATCTGTATCTGCGGTTGATCTCGGAAGAGCAGCGGTCAGGAAGGTCATGCAAGGACTTTCGGACAAAGTTGATTCGGTATATATGGGATGTGTGCTTTCTGCCGGCCTGGGGCAATCTGCGACCCGTCAAGTTGCTCTTTCTGCGGGATTGGATGTGTCAGTCAATTGCGTTAATGTGAATAAAATCTGCGGTTCAGGAATGGCCGCCCTAATGATTGCACGAAACGCCATTTTAGCGGGAGAATCAGAAGTAGCAATTGCGGGGGGCATGGAAAGCATGACTAATGCGCCATACCTGCTGGAAAAAGCTCGCTTCGGATATCGTTTCAATGACGGAAAAATCATCGATCATATGGTAAAGGATGGATTGCTCGATGCATACGAACAGTGTGTGATGGGCGTATATGCTGAAAATGCGGTAAGTGCTTACTCTTTTACGCGTGCAGATCAAGATGAATACACGAAATTGTCGTTTAATAAGGCGCGAAAAGCGGTTGAAGATGGGACTTTCAAGAATGAAATCACGCCTGTTACTGTAAAAATAAAGAAAACTGAGAAAATAATTGATGCAGATGAGATTTCTTTTTCCGTAGATCTCGAAAAAATGCCGAATTTGAAACCGGCCTTTAAGGAAGACGGCACAATAACAGCCGCTTCGGCAAGCTCTATATCAGACGGCGCAGCAGCAATGATGATAATGACGGAAGCAAAGGCGAAAGAGTTAGGATTGGCTCCGATTGCCAGGATTGTGGCGCAAAGCACATTTTCGCAAGCCCCAAGGCTGTTTGCGACGGCTCCTGTAGGCGCGATTAGACAGGTTTTGCAAAAATCTCATTGGGATATCAGCGACGTAGATGTTTTTGAAATCAATGAAGCATTTGCTGTAGTTGCCATGTCTGCCATTGAAGAGTTTTCGATCCCAGCTGAAAAAGTGAACATATTCGGCGGAGCATGCGCTCTTGGACATCCTCTCGGAGCGAGTGGGGCAAGAATTGTCGTAACCCTTCTCAACGCTATGCGAGCCAGGAATGCCTCAAAAGGATTGGCGACTTTGTGCGTCGGAGGCGGCGAGGCAGTCGCAATGACTTTTGAGAAAATATAGAAAATTGATATAGATTAGCTCTTGCTTTAGCGTTTTTTTTTCTCTATGTTATGCATGCAATGATTTGTCGCAAGATTTTCATTCGCATGCTATGGGCAATTAGCTCAGTTGGTAGAGCACCTGACTTTTAATCAGGGTGTCGCAGGTTCGAATCCTGCATTGCCCACCATTTTATCGCTGTTTTGCACTCAAATTTCAATGTTTTTAAAGACGAATTTTAAAAAGATACCCCCAGAAATACCCCCAAAACATTGTCGCTGTAAAGTGAAAAATTACCTCAGATTTAAGAGGATTGCTTCAGACTAAATCTATCTGATTATACATCAATACGTAACTTGCTAGAAAGAAAAAACACCTCCGTTATCAAAAGCATAATCTCGACCGCATTGGGGGTATTTAATCTCTAAGGGTGCAATTCCCCGCTGCTTGTATGGTTAGCATAGTATGCATTAATAGCTAAAATGCGTATGGGAAGAGCAAGG
>CADBNZ010000034.1 GCA_902796155.1 uncultured Pseudomonadota bacterium | reverse complement strand
TTAATAAATAGTTCGATTAACTTAGACGATTACTCGACTCTTTTCCTACTAAATCGTTCGGATTCTGTTGCTAAGATGCGTTTTGTTGAAAACAATAACTTTGTTGTTGCTTTTTACAATAAAAATGCATTATTCTACCTTCGGTTGTTTTTGTAAGGAGATTTTCATATGGAATACAACTGTTTAGAGTATGTCATAGAATTTGTATTTGCGGCTGGCTTGTTTATTAATGCCGTTCTTTTTATTCCCCAAGCGATAGAAATATACAGAACAAAGGATTCTCATGGACAATCATTATTGACGTTTGCGGGATTCAATGTTATTCAACTGTTTACGACTTTACATGCGTACATTCATGGAGATCATATTCTGCTTTTAGGATACTTGTTATCGCTAATTACATGCGGAGCTGTGACTTTTTTGATCGTTTTTTATAGATCGAAGAAATTAAGTAAATAGCAAAAGTATATATGTATGTAGTAGCCAACAGTATTGTTTAAGGTCTTCCTGATATAAAAGGAAAGAGCATTTATGAGGAGACACAGTTCGCAGTTGCAATGTTCAGCAGCTTTTCTACAGCGATATATCAGTTGACTATTTTAAAAATGTGTATATTCTATATACAGCTATTAAAAATATATACAGCTATTAAAAAAGGGGGGAACTATGGCTATTGTGAAATCAGAGAGGATGGTAAAGTGGGCAAAAGATGCTCTGGATTTTTGGGAAGAAAGCCCTGATGGTAGTGTTGTATTACAGTGTGTTATCTCATATGGATGTGTATCACAGACTGGTGAAGGGTTTGAAGATTTAGTAAATACGTTAAATAGCTTTCCTTTTAAAAATAAGGTAAAAAAACTATATATAACCGACACTTCCTATCTTTATAGACATTGTATTCATGAATTTTCAGCTTATTGCGAGAAAGATGTTCCTACAATATGGTATTTGAACAATAAAGCCGAAATTGAAAGATTAGAAGTAGAAACAGAGCTTCTATCATGGGCAGATGGTCTCGAACGTAGGGAATTTAAGGAATGGCATGAACGGATATTAAAAGATTTCGGCGGCGATTCTGATGGTAATGGTATCGTTAGAGACTTCAGAGATCTTACCTTTACTGATGCCTCGCTTTCCGCATATAAAGGAAATTATGAACTGCCTTGTTGTATAGATTTTATGCTGGAAGAATGCGCATATGCATGTGCTTTTTTGCAAGATGCCAATCTCCTTTATCCGATGGGGCTTGCACGTTGTATGAAAAACGCATTCAGTCGTTACGGAATAAATTCGAAGCTTTTAAATTACAAAACATCAAGATATGCGCAGAAACACACCCTATATCGTGATAACCGTTTCGATATGCTCGATAAAGAAATTGCTATTTTTATGAAAGAAAAAGTTTCGAATGTGAATTTCTTTGTAATAGATAAATTCGGTAACCATATTTATAAAAATTATGCTCTGGAGAAAGTTGTAGGCGATCGTAACGTAAAGGAATTAACTGAACAAGCATGGAGCAATAATCAGGAAGTTGTGCGCACAGGGAAAAAAAACGTTGTTGAAGAGCAGTATAATGATGTGACATATCTTTCAGTAAAGAGCCCTTTGATTATAGACGGAGAAGTTGAAGGCGTTATGGGATTGGCAGTCGACATAACAGATCGAAAAAAATTGGAGCTCTTGGAAAGAAAAAAGGAGGTACAAAATTTAGCAGAATCAGTTGCTCACGATATTCGTTCTCCGCTTATGGTATTATCAATTCTAGCTAATGATGCGTTTCTTCCTGAAAAAAAACATAATGCATTGAAAAATGTAATCAGTAGCATAGAGAGAATTCTCGGCAAACTTCTTTCAAAGTACAACAATAACGAAGAAATTAAGGTTGATAAGGAAGATTCTATTTGCGTGCAAGTTGCTTTAGTAGAATCTTTGAGATTAATGCGTTATCAATATTCTGATGCGAATGTTGAATTTGATTATGTTCCCGCGAATAGTAATGCTTGTTTCTTTATCAAAGGAGATTATTCCGATTTCTGTCGTACAATGTGCAACCTTATCAACAATGCCGTTGAAGCTTTACATAAAAATGCGTACGGTGTTATCAAAATCGGATTTACTGTGGATAATGAAAACAGCAATATTTCTGTTTATGTAAAAGATAATGGTTGCGGTATGCCTGCAGAAATTGCCAATAAAATCAATAATGGGGCAGTTATACAAACGACCAAAGATAAAGGACACGGACTTGGCATGAAACAAATCATGAAAACCGTCAATGACATGAATGGTCGTTTAGAAGTTCGCTCTGCAGAAAATGTTGGAACAGAATTTTATATGACGTTTTCTAAAAGCAGTGCTCCATCGTGGTTTTCTGATACGATATGGTTAAAAAAAGGCGACGTGGTTATTGTTTTAGATGATGATCCATCGATTTTCGAAGCTTGGAAAGATATTTTCGAACCATTTTTGAAAGATATATCAGTAAAATACTTCACCAATGGACGTGAAGTTTTGAGTTTTATATCTTCTTTTAGTGATGATTATAAGAATAGGCTGTTTTTGATCGCAGATTACGAACTCAGAGGTCAAGAATTTGATGGAATCGAAGTTATAGAGCACTCCGGAATGCAAGGAAAAACGTTGTTAGTTACGAGCTCTCATTCTTCTGAAATAAAATTTTTTAACGAAAAATGCAGTGCGTTTAAAATGTTTTCCAAGTTATGTGGACTAGATAAGATTAAAGTAATTATTGAATAATTATTTTTAGACCCCATGAAAAATTAATATTCTCTTTACTCCGCAGTGATATTATATGCCCTACACATGCGGAGTTGCGGATGTGCTTTGTAAAACATCGCTAAAATCCTGTGCGAAGGACGATTTAATTTATGTTTTCTTCAATGGATTTGGTTCGGATTATCATTTCTGGGACGAGATTCTTCCTTATTTAAGGAAATTATATTACCATAAATCAAACAACACTCACCTTAAGATGAGTGTGTTTGTGTAATATTTCACAAGGCTTTTAATCTTTTTAAATTACGAATTTCTTCTCAGAAAGGCAGGAATCTCTAAATCCTCTTCTTTTGGCGTGACTGCTGAGGCGCTTTGTGCTTCCTGTTTTTGGGGTGATACCGCACGCTCTTCAGACTTTTCTGCGCTATGGATGGAAAATGGCCTGCGAATGCCCGTTAAACGCTCGAATAACGACGGAGATTTCTTCCGTGGCTGCTCATGATGCATAAGGCTCTCATTTGCTTGAGCTTTGTTGCTTACTACTCCAAGAATCGGCGATGCTTTTTCTGTTGTATTTGTGTCGCTCATTTGTTCTGATGATGGATTTGCGGCTTCCATTGGCACGCTGCTTCCTAAAACTGCCGTATCGATTTTTTCTTCAGCGGATTCTCCGTTTTCTGCTGCTCTAGATTCGCCATATGCGCGCTTCTTTTGCTCTACGGCAGCTGCGTCAATGCCTGTAGCGACAACGGAAACTCTCATGCGGCCATTCATCTTTTCATTAAATGTGGATCCGAAAATAATATTCGCTTCAGGATCGACTTCTTCTCTAATTCTATTTGCTGCCTCATCAACTTCGTACAAAGTCATATCATATCCGCCTGTGACGTTAATGAGGATTCCACGAGCACCTTTCATTGATACATCATCGAGCAATGGGTTGGAAATTGCAGCTTCTGCAGCTTCGATAGCTCTTCTTTCACCTTCAGCGTCTCCGGTTCCCATCATGGCTTTGCCCATTTCGCTCATAACTGTTCTGATATCAGCGAAATCAAGGTTGATAAGACCAGGCATAACCATCAAGTCGGTTACTCCCTGGACGCCCGAACGGAGGACATCATCCGCCATTTTAAAGGCATCAGCGAAAGTTGTCTTTTCGTTCGCTACTCTGAATAAATTCTGGTTTGGAATAACTATTAACGTATCCACATACTGCTGCAGTTCGTCTATTCCACGCTCAGCTGTGCGCATTCTGTTTGTTCCTTCAAAGTGGAAAGGCTTTGTAATAACGCCTATAGTGAGTACGCCTTGCTCTTTCGCAACTCTAGCAATTACAGGAGCTGCGCCTGTTCCTGTTCCTCCGCCCATTCCGGCAGTTATGAATACCATATTGCTGTTTTTCACATATGCGGTTATGTCTTGAATGGCTTCTTCAGCAGCAGCACGTCCTACATCTGGTCTTGCGCCTGCGCCCAATCCTCCAGTTATTTCCAAACCAAGTTGAATGCGTCTTTCGCATAACGACTGAAGTAATGCCTGAGCATCTGTGTTAGCGACAACGAAATCTATACCTTCGAGATTCGAACGGATCATGTTATTGACGGCATTTCCTCCTGCACCACCAACGCCGAAAACCGTTATTTTCGGTTTCAATGCAGCCTCATCGATCCCACTGCTTTCTTTCAAAAAATCGACTTGCGTTCCTTTGCTTTCAGCTTTTGTTTCAGCGGTGTCCGTCATAGTTCAAAAATCTCCTGTTGTGTTTGTTGCTGTTTATTGCTTTTGGTGACTCAATTTTCACTATGAGGCATGATACAGTAAAATTGAAGTTTTTACCAGTTGTTTTTCAGCAAATTTCGCATTTTTTTCCAAATTTTTATTTTGCTGTTGCCGCTGGTTACATTACTGTGTTTAGAATCTCCAAGTTCAGACATTTGCGCAAATTTTATCATTCCGAAAGCAACGGAAAAGTCATTTTCAACCTGGATTTTCGAATCAATACCATGGTTATTAGTATGTTTCAGTATAACTGTTCTGCCTAAAATTTCAGCTGTAAAGTCCTTTATTCCTGTTAATTGGCTTCCGCCTCCTGTTATGATTACGGAACTATTGGCAAAATCTTTTTTGAATATCGAATTATCGATTTTCTTTTTGACAGTGTTTAATATTTCTTCAACACGAGGTTGAATTATGCTGTTCAGAGTGTTTTTCGTTATTTGCTGCAAATCTATTATGTTTTCATCTTCGAGAACAGGGACAAAAATACCGTCTTTTGCGTCGTCAATTGAAACAAACGCAGCTCCGTGTAGTGCTTTTATTCTCTCTGCGCTGGATTTTGAGACATTTAATCCAAAAGCTATATCGTTTGTGATGTTATTACCTCCGATGGGGATAATTTCTGATCCACAGAACGTTCCATCATAAAAAAATGCTACAGAAGTTGTTCCCGCTCCAAAATCAACTACGATATTATTCAGTTGGGAATTTTGTTCATCGCATACGCACAATCCTGATGCGTAACTAGAAAGCACAATCTCCGATAATTCAAGATGACATCTCGATAAACATGCCAAAATATTATTGATTTGGTTTTTAGGCGCAGAAACAACGTTAGAACTCATTTTCACTTTATCTGCTATCATTCCCACAGGATTTTTTACACCCATTTGCGAATCTACCGTAAACATGATAGGGATTGCATGAATTATGTCGTAATCTTCGTCTCCGCTTCCGTTCATTGACAGCAGTTGTACGATATCTTCATTTTTTATTACTCTGCCTCTGGTGCTTATAGCTGATGAAACGATTCTTGAGCGAATATTTTTACCGGAAATGCTGACATACACTGATTTTACTCTGAAATTAGCAGCATTTTCTGCGATTTCTACAGCCTTTGCTATAGAACGCTCGACTGAGCGCATGTCCGTAATTACACCGGCTTTTACGCCCAGGCAGATACAATAGCCTGTTCCAAGCACAGTAAATCTGCTGTCACTGGCTACGCTCGCTATGCAACAACAGACTTTTGTGCTTCCTATGTCTAAAACAGTGATTGTGCTTCCTGTTTTCATTGCGCCTTTTCACCCTCTGTTTTGTCTTTTTTGCCGATGATTACTCTGTCAGGGATTCTTAAATCGAGAGACGCTATATCATCATTGAAAAAACCGTTGCTATCCGATATTTCGTCTAGTATGCCGAGCGCTTGTATCAGTCCTCGTTCAGGAAGTTTAACGATAATTCCGCGATTAATTCTTATATTCCAGCGCCGTTGTCCGACTCTTACAGCGAAAACTAGCTGTTTCCTTATTTTCGGAAATTTGTCGATACTTTGCAGAAAATTAAAAACCTCTTTTTCAGCTCCTTCACCTGCGATAATTGGCAGATTGTTGAAACTTCCTATGCCATCATTGTCGAGAACTATGCCATCACTATCTACTAAGTGGAGTTTGTGCTGTGATTGAAAAATTGCAATAGGTGTTCGCTCCGCAATTCTTATCGAAATTTTTCCCGGTAATTTTCTTTGAACAGCTACGGACTTTACCCAAGATATTTTTTCTAATCGCTCCTTCACATCTGATATATCAGATGAAAAAACGCTGTCTTTGTAACGTAATTTAGACGCTTTCAGCAGCAAAACTTCCGGAACTTGTTCATTTCCGTCAAATTCGATTTTTTTTAAAGCGAAATAACCTTGTGAGGTTTTTATAAAGCTGTCTTTCAGAAAATACACAGCGCAAAAAACGCCCACAAAGAACAAAAACCACCAAAAAATATTATTTTTTAACATGATATTAATGGGACGTAAACGCTCTGAAAGCGGCTTCTTAGACATTTGTATTGATGAAGATTCCTTTTTCTTCGTCACAGAGGTACTCCCGATGATGTTCTTTACTTTACCTGCTAAATTTTTTTGTTAGCTAATGCCGACATTATTAGCCCACAGCTTACCATAAACGTTAGCATTGAGCTACCTCCGTAAGATAAAAAAGGCAAAGGAATACCGACTACAGGTAGAATCCCCATTACCATTGCGATATTTACGAAGGTATGCAGAAACAACAAAATCGCGAGTCCACCGCATAATAATCTTGAAAATGTCGACTTTTCTTTCATCGATACCCAAAAGAAATATCCCACAAGACCGATGAACAGCAAAATTATCACACAGCCACCAACAAAACCGAACTCTTCAGATATTGTTGTGAAGATGAAATCCGTGTTTTTTTCGGGAAGAAAGTCCAATTTACTTTGCGTGCTGCATAGAAAGCCTTTTCCCCAAAGGCCGCCCGAGCCTATTGCTATTTTCGATTGCAATACATGGTATCCTATGCCACATGGGTCACGGTCAGGGTCTAAAAACGTCAATATTCTGTTCTTTTGGTAATCATGAAGAAAAAACCATCCAAACGGCAGTGCTGCAATGCCAGCTCCTATCGCTGTTGCGAAAATTTTTTTCGGAAAACCTGCCAGAAATATGACACCGAAACCTGTTCCAAAGAGCAAAGCGGCACTTCCTAAGTCAGGTTGCTTCAAAACAAATAGTGTCGGTATTAAAGTTAGGCATATCGGAATGTAATGTTTTTTTAGTTCGGTGATTTCTAGAGGAGTTAGTAAAGAATAGTATCGAGCAAGGGCAAGAATAAGCGATATTTTCATCGGTTCTGACGGCTGCATTGTAAATAAGCCGAAATTTATCCAACGTTGGGCTCCAAGCCTTATAACTCCAAGCACTTCGACAATTACAAGAGCCAGCAAAGTTACGGCATAAAAAACATACGCATAGCTATAGAAAATCCTTAAGTTGCATGAATAAACGGCGTAAAGAATCAGTATTCCAGAAAATATGCGCAAAATATGATTCTGTACGGAGGTTCCAAACAACTCTCCATTATTGGCGCTGATTTGTCCGACAAGACCAATCGCAAGCAAAAGAAATAGTAAAATGAACAGAATTTTAAATTCATCCAGAAATATTCTATTGTGTTTTGTTCTAATTTTCTTCATTTTTTACGAGATTTTATTTCATTATCAACATTGCTTTCATTTTCTTTAGTTTTATCTCCTAAGATTAATTTATCGAATATTCTTCTTGCAATAGGCGCTGCTTTTGCTGATCCGCTGCCTCCATGCTCTACCATAACTGCTACAACGTATTTCGGCTCTTTATATGGAGCACAGCCTACAAAAAAAGCGTGGTCGCGCAAATGCCAAGGAAAGGCGTTTTGGCTCATTCCCGCTTCACCTTCTTTTAGCCTACGTACTTGAGATGAACCAGTTTTTCCCGAGATTCCGTACTCTGTATGACATGATGCCGAAGCAGTCCCTCCTGCATTACAAACTTGATACAACGCTTCTTTTATAACGCCAATATTTTCTGAATTTATCGGATTTTTCAGAAGTTTTTCGATATTTTCTCGCGTTTTTTTTACCAGAGAAGGTCTAAAGGCGTAGTTATTGCTGTATATTTTCCCCATCATTGTTGCTGACTGAATCAAAGTTGTAAGAAGAGCTCCTTGTCCTATAGCAGTTATGATGGTTTCGTATGGTTTCCACGAACTTCCGTATCGTAGCAATTTCCAACGTTTACTTGGTAATAATCCGGAGCTTTCGTTTGGTATTTCTATTCCGGTTTTTTCTCCGAATCCCAATTTCTGAGCATATTCAACAATGGTATTTATTCCAAGTCGACGAGCTACTTCGAAAATGTAGCAATCACACGAGAAGCGCAAAGCATCGTATGCGTTTACCTTTCCATGACCGTGTCGTTTCCAGCAGTGAAACGTATGACCGTCAACGACGACACCTCCTGAACAGAATATAGTATCTTTCGGTGATATTATTTTTTTATCCAGAGCAGCTAAGACAGTCACTATTTTAAATACAGAACCAGGCGGGTATACACCGTTTATTGCCCTGTTCATAAGAGGCTTCAGAGGATCATTTTGCAGATCTGTCCATTGTTTCTTTGATATTTTCGATGACATTGGATTTGTATCGAATCCCGGAACCGAGCAAAGAGCAACAACACTTCCATCCGTGATATCCAAGACAACACACGCTCCTGCTTTTTCTTTCGATAATTCGTCATAGACATATTTTTGGATTTCCGCATTGATTGTAATCGTTACGTCTTCACCATTTACAGGCGCTACGGAATCAATTACACGCATTTTTTTACCTACTGAATTTATCTCAATTTTCATATTTCCCGGAATGCCAACAAGTTGTTCATCAAGAAATGCTTCGATTCCTGTTTCACCACTCAGAAAGCGCAAATAATCTTTGCTTCTGGATGTGTATCCGATAATATGCCCAAATTCTATCGGGTTTAAATACTCTCTTGTAAAGCTGTTTTCTAATGATATGTGGCTTAATTTGTAGAAAATCATTGCTATTTTTGAGTATTCATCCCAAGAAAGTTCATCTTTTACTATAATTGGTGTGTATCTTGGCGTTTTTTTGCGAATATCAAGAAATTTTTGTATTTCATCATTTGGAATTGATATTTGTGACGCGATTAAACTCAAGTCTTTGCGAAATTCCTCTTCTTTGCATGATTCTATCGATAATCGATAACGTTGACGATTGCGTGCCAGCACTTTTCCATCGGCGGATATTATACGACCTCGCCTTTGTACAATCGGATACACTCTGATTCTGTTTTTATCGGATAAAGTAGCGTATTTTTGCGACTCTATTACTTGGAGAACAAACAGTTTGCATATCAAAGCAACAAACAAAACTGCCGTTATATAAAACACTGTTTTTGCGGTTTTTCTGAAATTACTTTTGGAGTCGTTGTTATTGTCTAGCATTTCAGTCTTTAATCTTTCGTATTATGAAAGCAGCCAAACAATACAGGCAACACAAAAACATGGCAACGGCTGTGTGTTCAAAGTGAGTTATTAGGTCAAATGATTTGTGGGACAATACAGATGTTATTAAAAATCCGAGAAATTCTACAGCCAACAGCAATAAAAAGAAAAAATAGATTCCGAAAATAATGCGACTGTTCAATAAAAGGATTCGGAATTGAAGAATGCACAAATATATGAAGATGAATTGGCAGAAAGAAAGCCCGATAAATTGGCCACTGTATATATCCATGAAAGTTGAAACGACAAAAATGGTCGTAAAACTAATTAAGTATGGTTTGGATAGAGTAAACAGAAAAAGAAAACAGCAAAAAGCAGAAAACGCAAATTCGCTGGATATAAACGTTAGCAATATGAAACAAAGCGATACTTTAAATACGTTCCAAGATTGAAATAGCAAAGAGGATATTTCCGTCATTTTATCGTTTTCATTTGTTCTTTAAGATACATACATATTGCAGAGAGTTAAAATCGACGAAAGGTTCTATGAAAAAAGTTCCGCCGTTTTCAATGACTTTCCCGACAGGAATTTGGTTACAAATCGGATTTTCAAAATATGCGGTTTCTGCAATATCTCCATCTTTTAGCGATATATCCTCATTTTTCATAGATACGCTTAGCATTCTTGAATTATCTCCGCTTAGAATGGCGTTGATTTGCTCTTTGCCGATTTTTACGGGAATTTTTGAATTTGTATCAGTTATCGCAAGCACGCAACTCCAAGTCTTATGCACTTCGGATATTCTGCCTATAAAACCGTCTCTGTTTCTTACAATATCGTCTGTTTCTACGCCACTTGAACTGCCGACATTCAGCACGCAAGATCGTATATAATCATTTGAAAAAACATTTGTTATTTTAGCTATGATTATTTTATCTGATATTTGATTTTTCAGATCCAATATTTTTCGTAACTCTTCATTTTCAGTTTTAAGATGCTTGAGATTTTCTATTTCGTATGCAAGTTTTTGATTAGCTTCGTGCAATTTTAGTATGTTTTTGTTGATATCATGTGCAAAAAAATATCTCATACTAGCTATTTTGCTGTTTATATTTTGAAAGGATTGGCTGATTCTTACTGCTGTTTCAATCAGTACAGATCTGCTTTTATCTACAAAACCTTTTCCTATTGTATTGAGAATAAATATAATTAAAGTGCAAACTACTATTGGAAATATGAACTTTTTTTTATCCATACTCCTGAAAAATATCGAACGTTTTCCCATTTGCGTCCTGTAGTTACCAATAATTATTGAAGTTACAAATGTAAAAATATCAAAAAATATAAAAAACCTCTAGTCAAACGATCTTTTTTTTGCTATTCGTATGGACAATGTGTTCCTCGGTAGCTCAGCGGTAGAGCAAGTGGCTGTTAACCACTGGGTCGGCGGTTCGAACCCGTCCCGGGGAGCCATTTTTTTTAGTTCTGCTCATTTTTTATTATGATCATCGAAGCAAAAAGCAAAACGTTCTTGGTTGGAGAATACTGCGTTACATGTGGTGGCAGCGCTATTGTTCTTTGCACGAATCCGAAGTTTCAATTGCGAATAAAAAGCAGCAAAAATACACAATTGCGAGGGATAAAAGAAGGCTCTCCAGCATTCACTTTTTATATGGAAAATCGGCGAGTTTTTGAAAATCTTTTCATAAAATTCATTGATCCGTACAAAAGTGCAGGTGGATTTGGAGCGTCAAGTGCTCAATTTGTTACATTATACAAGCTGCGAAACAAAATGGTCGGCGTAAACGATATCGATATCCCCAAATTTCTGGACGAATACAGGGCAATAGCTGAAAAAAACCAGAAGATAAAGCCAAGCGGAGCAGATTGTTTAGCGCAATTTCAAAACGATCATATATATTTCGATAGCGACACGAACAAAATTGAAAATCTGCAGTGGAATTTTAAGGACATAGATTTTTTTATCGTTAAAACGGGCAGTAAACTTGCGACACACAAGCATTTGCGAAAATTATCGCCTGATTTTATTCACGCGAACAGTAATCGCTTAACTCAAATCGTTGAAAATGTAAAAAATGCCTGGCTAAAGTGCGATTCGAAAAATTTTGTTAGCGGTATTGCTGATTTTTACGCTTCATTAAACGATCTCGGACTAGTTTATGAGAAAACGCAAAGGCTGGTTTCAAAAATTCTGCAAATTGATGGCGTTCTTGCTGCAAAAGGTTGTGGTGCAATGGGAGCCGATACAATTATTATAGTTTTCGAAAATAAATTGCGGGATAGTGTAAAAAGGAATATAAAAAGCATTTCTCCTTATAGTTCTCATCATATATCGAAAAAAATTAACTGAATATTTTCTTTTGCGGTGTATAAATATATTATGCTTAGAGTTATGGCTTGAAATATTTTTTACCGTCGGAGCATTTAATGAAGAGCGATATTTCTGGATTTCCAGAGTTTTTGCCTAATGAACAGATAGCATTTAATAACGTTATGAATACTATAAAGGAGCATTTCGAGCTTTATGGCTTTGTTCCTATGGATACTCCTGCGGTTGAGCGAATAGAAACTTTGCTTGCAAAGGGAAACGATAGCGAAATTTATGGCTTATATCGCTTGGCGGATGAAAATTCGAAGAAAAGTCTTGGATTGCGGTTTGATTTGACCGTTCCGTTTGCTCGCTATGTTTCATCACATCACGGGCATATGATATTTCCGCATAAACGGTACCAAATAGCTCCGGTTTGGCGAGGAGAGCGTCCTCAATATGGGCGATACAGGCAGTTCTACCAGTGCGATGTTGATATCATAGGCGAGGATGAATTATCGATTTCGCACGATGCTGAGATTTTGAAGCTCATAACGGAAACTTTGCGAGATCTTAATATTCCGGAATTTACGACAAAAGTGAATAACAGAAAAATTCTTACAGGATTTTTGAGCCATGTTATTGTCGGCGAGCATGCGGAAGAAAAAGTTATCGAATGTATGCGCTTAATAGATAAAATCGACAAACTTTCCGTTGATGAATTTTGGAAAGGCATGGAAGAATTTGGCATCTCTTCGGAAGATATCACAAAGCTCAAATCATTCTTGGAAGTCGAAAAAAGAGGCAGTAATGAAGAAATTCTGAAGATGTTGAAGCCTCTGAATTTCAGTCCAGAATTTAACAAAGGAGTTTCTGAGCTCAAGACTGTTCTTGACCTTCTCAAAAAGTTTGGTATAGAAGATCGCTACGTAAAAATTTTCACTTCTTTGGCTCGAGGCTTATCTTATTACACAGGAACGGTTTTTGAAACGTCATTCGATGATATAAAAGATATCGGCAGTATTGGTGGGGGAGGGCGTTACGACGATCTTACGTCACTGGTTTCCGGTAGTGATAAAAAATTCGTAGGTGTCGGAGCTTCTATAGGCATTTCTCGCATGGTTCCTAAACTTATAGACAAAGGTTTGTTGAATTGCTCGAAATCGACGACGGCTCAGTTGTTGGTTACAGTTCAGAATCGTAATTTCATCGGAAGCTATATGAAATTGTCGGGAAAGTTCAGAAGGTTGGGAATCAAAACCGAGACATATCTGCAAGACAAATCGCTTGGTGCGCAAATAGGATATGCGAGTCGCAAGGGAATCAAGTACGTGCTTATAGCCAATGACGTTGAACTCCTGGACAATAAAGCAATTATTCGAAATCTTGAGACAAAAGAACAAACGGTAATCCGAACCGAATACATGGGCAAAGAAGTAGTTGATTTGCTGCGATAGGCAGTTGCGAGCGGATACAATGCTTTTATGCGACGCATTTTTCGTACAGTCATCCTGAGGGAGTGAAACGACCGAAGGATCCAGTTCAAAAAAACATCAAAACATACCCCTGGATTCTTCGCGTTGCTCAGAATGACGTGAGGTGTAGGGAAGGAGTAGTTGTCTCCTCGTTATTCTGATCGAGGTAGGGAGATGGTTCGTAGTGCGGCTACTGTCGCTGCGCCGGTTATCCTAATATATTGCATTGTTATCCTGAACGTAGTGAAGGATCCAGTAAAATCATCAAAATATGAAGCCTGAATTCTTCACGTTGTTCAGAATGACGTGGGGCGGGGCAGTTGTCTCATTTATTCTGCTCGAGGCAGAGGGGGGGTTCAGTGTTATTCTCGCGTTAAGTAAATGAACAATCTTATGAAGGTACAAAAGATCCAATTTATAATTTTAAATTGTAGAAATTTTCCACAAAGAAATCATTTCATAGACTAAATCCATATTACTCTCGGATTTTCTGTTTATTTATCTTTGCAACGATCACGTCATGAAATTTCGATGGCAGTTTCACGATACTGATCCATTTCGGGTAGTTTTTTCCGGAAATTATCATATCAGGTAATGATTGCTTACGATTATTCGTTTTTTTATTTGCTGTTATGTTATATCGTGCGGGTGACTTTATTATAAGGATATAAGAAGCATCTGTTTTCTGGAGCTCTTTTTTCACTTCTTCTTCGTTATATGTTGCTTCCATGACTTTATAAGATGAAATTATACCTTCTTGCTGTCTATGATATGGAGCTCCAACTGCGCAATGTTTGGTGTAGTACAAAATATTCGGTCCGTCGTTTGAATGTGCCATAATCACTACAGGTGTTGGGCTCAGTTTATCTATTTCCGCAAACAGTTCTTGTGTTGTGTATTTATCTTTTTGTACATCATTCTCGTTTTCATTTTCTCCGTCACTTGAGTCTGTTACGAAAATAAACAGTAGAGTTATAAAAAGGGTTATCGCCATTCTTCCCCACTTATTTATTTTCTCAACATATACGCTGTCCATTCCTAAATCGAGAAGCAAAGGTAAGCTGAATAATGATGAGAAAAACAGCATTCTGTTCGCTAATCCGGAAAGAACTAAATAAACAGAAGAACAAGCGATAATAATCAACCAAAAAATCGCTTTATGTAGATCATTTTTATATTTCCCGAGAAATAACTCGCGTGATTTATTAAATATAGCAGCAAGGACAAACACAGCATGGAAAGTATATAGAACATAATCGCCGCTTATGAATGGAGATTGCATTTCGCTGATTTTTTTTAGCCAAATTTCCCTTACATAAGGCGTTATACCGCCTTCCATGCCTTGCAGAAATTTTGGATATACTCCAAGAAACACAAGTCCTATTGTTATTGCTAAAAAGTAGTTGATTGGTTTCATCGGTTTGTAAGCAAATATGTAGAAGAAGTATGCTATTGACGCATATAATCCCCAATGAACAGCAGAAATTTCATCATAATAAATCGGTATATTCGGCAAATTCATTATGATTGGTAGATATAGCAGAAGAAAGTAATCCGAAAGTTTTTTATTTTTTAAAAACACGCGCGTGGCATAAGTAGCTGCCACGATTATGATCATTCCATAAATGTAATAATCGCCTTTATGAAGAGATGGAGATGCAATTAGCAAAAGTAATCCTACGCTGCACACCACTTCTAAATTTTTGAGGCATAGAAAATGAAAAATGTTATGCTGCTTTCTATCTGTGTTTTGCATGAATGCATACAGGAATAATATGCCATCGGATATAAGTAACGGAATCAGTGTTTCAGGGGATATCCATACACATAAGGTCGTGAGTCGAGCTACACTCAAATAATGTTTTTTGAAATTACTTTTTATCGCTTCAAAAACGCTTCCTAAAAACAATATCATGAATAGCATTATGAAGGCATGATGGTCCGGTCTGCCAAAATTTCCATTAACTGTCATTATTGGATGTACTACGAACAGTACGGCACACAAGAAAGCGTCATCTCGCCGCATAATATTTTGCATTAGTTTCAGAAAAACGATCGTTGTGATAATTCTTACTATAGGAGAAATAACAACTCCTACATAATATATCGCTTTATCTATTGATTCAGTGAAGAAACTCAAAATATACGAGGGAATTATAAGGAAAAAATCGTAAAAACGCGTCCAATGCAAGCTGCATCCATAAGGAACATTGCATCTTTTTATTATATTGTCGGATAAATCATAGTGATTAAAAAAATCTCGGATTCTTACAAGACGCATACAATCATCTGTATCTATAAATTCAGTTTGAGATTGCATATAAAATGACGCCGTAACTATCAGTAACAATATCGGGAGGATTGTCAGTTCAATTATATATTTTTGTGCCCAAGTTTTTTTCATAATTATAAATTTTTAATCAAATTAGTTTATTTTTTATTAAACATTGCAAGATTATGTGATATTCTTCAAGCGGAAAAAGGAGATTATCATGAAAAAAATTGCGTGCTGTCTTTTCTCTTCGATATTTTTTTCGCAAGTTATCGCAGCAAATGGAAATAACGGCGGTGCGAATGCTATGAATCCGGAAGTTGTTGCGGAAATCAGTCAAACCGCGATAGATAAAGCCGCTTCTCCTGACGGTATAAAAGGAATTTTAGGGATATTGGTTGGTCCACAAAAATTTGAAGGATCAATTGCAGATGGTCAGAAGACAACATCGCAAAAAATTGGAGTGTTCGGTCTTACGGCAGGCTTAGAGTACGCAAAGTCTTTTAAAAATAAGCTGTTTCTTGCAGTGCAAGTACTCGCAGACATCTCTTCCAGAAAGAAAAAAGAAGATAGCTGGAAGGCTTTAAATGAGGATTTCGATTCTCGTATATCTGATGCGGGAGAAAGAAAAGCAAGACTTCAAACAGACATGATTACGCCGTCACTGGGGCTGAAAGCAGGATATCTATTTCGCAAACAAAAATGTGTTGCTTATTTAAAGCTTGGGATAGCAAGAATTTCCGGAAAATATATTTATGACTTGAATGGAGCAAATTTTGCGACCGCAAGCGTAAATGCTATTGCGCCTAACATAGCAATTGGGGGAGAATACAGGATAAATAAAAAAATAGGCGCAAGCATGGAAATTGGATTCCCTATAAAAAAAAGGATTCATAAGAAAACAATTAACGGAATTGAGCACAGATCTAAAATAAGTCGCGTTGAAATACGACTTTTGGGAACATATACAATTTCGAAACCGGATTCCATGCCCGGTTCTTTATCGGATTTAGCTAAATGAAGAAAGGTTTCTTGTTCGTAATCTCTGGACCATCGGCAGTTGGAAAAACGACCGTTGCTAATGAACTTTTGAAACGAGAAATAGGCTTGCAAAGAGCAATTACTTGCACGACGCGGGCAAAAAGAGAAGGTGAACTCGATGGCGTAGACTACTTTTTCATGACCAAAGACGAATTTTTGCAGCGTGCAGAAAACGGCGAATTTGCAGAAAATTCGGAAGTATATGGCAATTACTATGGAATACTTCTTTCAACCATCAAAGAAAAAATAGAGCAAGGGATTAATACTTTGCTGGTTATAAACTGGGAAGGCTTTTTGAAAATAAAAAAATTGTTTGGGAATAATATCGTCGGTTTTTTCCTAGTACCACCATCTCTGGACGATCTGGAGACACGAATACGAGCTCGAGGCACTGACACGGAAGACGTCATAAAACAGCGTATGGATATGATCGCAGAAGATATGAAGCACAAAGATGAATTTGATTTTTGCGTGAAAAACATAAAGCGTCGCTGACGCAGCCTCCGAAATTATAGCGAAGATAGCAAGTATGAGCAGCGTTTGTTAAATTTTAAACGCTTATAGAGCTATTGTGAAAGTAAGAAATGGCATTTAACAAGATCGCTAACTTGTAGCATTAGAAGAAAAAACTAATTACTTTGAAGTCTCTGAATTATATTTCATAATTGGTTGCGGGGGGAGGATTTGAACCTCCGACCTCTAGGTTATGAGCCTAACGAGCTACCAGACTGCTCTACCCCACGATATTGATTCAAGCAAAAATCACGGCAACACTAGCATAAACACAGCATATGTTCAAGGATTTTTCGAGGTTTGTACTTAAAAACCTTGCAAAAAGGTGTATAAATATGTGGTTTTGATCGAAAAATACAAGATTGAATATGCATAGAGATAATCTAAGAAAAAAACTTGAAAAATACGATTCAATAAACTCAGAAGAAATCGCAAGCAAGAAGAAGATGTTGGATTTCTTGAACAATAACAAAAATTGTTTCGAAAGATCGCTGTCAATTGGGCATTTTACGGGATCTTGCTGGATTGAAAATCACGATGGAACGAAGTTTCTACTCACTCTTCACAAAAAAATAGGGCTTTGGCTTCCGCTTGGCGGTCATGCGGATGGAGATAACGATATCACTCGTGTCGCATTGCGAGAAGCGTATGAAGAATCAGGATTACAGCACATTGATTTGCTTTCAGATGATATTTTTGACATTGGTGTTCACCTTATTGCGCCGTATCAAGATGTTCCTGCACATTATCACTATGATGTTCGATTTCTTATGCGGGCTTCTGACGATAACATCAAAATCTCAGATGAATCAGATGATCTTAGGTGGTTCACAGAGCCACCAATACATGAAACTAATCTCGGAGGCGGCGTTATTCGCATGTTCAGGAAGTGGAAAGAATTCAGAAGAAATAACTAGCAGTAGTCACTTATAAAACTCATAAAAGTGTCTAAGCCTGGACTCTTAAATTGACTAGCTTCTTAATGTCGTCTTTATCTTTTATTTCTAGACATTCTCTGAAATTATCTTGAAACTGTTCAACGGAAGTGGTGCGCCCGAGAGGAGTCGAACCTCCAACCTTCAGATCCGTAGTCTGACGCTCTATCCAATTGCGCTACGGGCACATACGTACAACGTATAATAAGTTACAAAATCCCAATGGTGGGTGATGACGGGTTTGAACCGCCGACCTCCTCGGTGTAAACGAGATGCTCTACCGCTGAGCTAATCACCCATGTTCACGCCACCAAGTGATAATCGACTCGAAGATACAAGAAAAAATACTTCTATGCAACAAAGATTTTCTAAATTTATGGCCGACTAAAATTACTATGCGTTTTCTTTTTGTTGCGTCTCTTGATTAGCGACGTTTTTAGAATCCTTTTTTAAGATTCTGTATAATTCGGAAATAGTTCCCATTAATGTCGCACCGTGTTGTGTGTTGACTTCCAAAAGTTCCTGAAATGTTTTCTTTCCAATTGCGCTTGCGATTTTTATCAAAGCAGAAGATGGACTTTGCGGCTGTTCTTTTTCCAAAAAAACAGCTATTCCATCGAGTGCATTATAAGCCTGTTCTATTGTCGGAGCGGCATTGTTGTCGTTTGCCTCTTCTTTGATTGGATTTTCTTCCTCCGTATCATTTTCGGTCGCTAATTCTGCGGCCAATTGCTCTTTTCTTTTGTTTGCTTCCTCTTCGACTTGTTTTTTGCGCTCAGCCAAATTTTTTGTATTCACTTGTTTTATGTCGTTGATATGCTCGTATATAACTCGAAAACTCGGAGCGTCTTTTTCGCAATGTTCGTTAAGAAAATCCTCAAGTTTTTTCAGATTCTCTAGAGCATTGTTCACTTCAATGTCTATTTCAGCCAAAAAATCGACCGGAGTCGTTGCGACACTTTTTTGAAAATCCCTCAAAGTAATACCGGAACTATTTTTTATGCGCAAATTGTGTCGAGCAGTAACCAAATCCGAAAGAGAAAATACCTCTGAAATGCCATCTTGCGGAAAAGTCAGCGGTATCATCAAAATTTTATCCGGTACCTTCTCAGCGAAAAAATAAAAAGGAGCCATACGAGCTGTAACATCGCCATTTGAATCAATCGCAGGCCAAATTTTATCCCAGTATTTCTCGCACAAGGCATGTAAAAGCATAATCCCTTGGTTTAATCCAGCCAATCCGTACATTGCGGTTTCTGCTTCTAACCACCAAGCGGCAATTTGCAAATCTTTTGTTTTGTTTTTTAACGTTGATTCGCAAACTTTTTCAACATTATTCCAATCGGCTTTTTTCGGTTCAATAAGCCAGACACCTTGAGACAATCTCGGATCATCTTCTCGTCGCAATTCTTTTATTTGGTCGTAAATATAATCGTACTTTAGATATTTTCCGCATTCTCCAACGTCTTTTTCATTTTCGTTGTTTGGAATAGGTTGCAAAAAATCGTTTATATCTATGTTTCGCATATCAATATCACTCCTCGGATTCGTTTTCCGTTGCTTCTTGCAATTCCTGTTCCATCTGCGCAGGAGATGGTGCCCCAGTCGCTGCCGTCGCTCCTCCAGCCGAAAAATCTCCTCCTGTTGCGTGCAGATCCGGGCACATACTCGGGAATACCGGCCACGCCATTGGTGCAACTTTATCGCCGTCCTTCATTTGTGGCGTTATTTTCAAAATCATTTTCGACGTAAGAACATCGTTGTTTTGATTTACGACAGGCACGTCAAATTGTACAAGAACACCATTTGGATATTCGACTTCTTTATTTATTTTATGTTCTTCAATTAATCTGAACATTCCCCATCTTCCCGTGAAAGAAAATGTCGCGTTTGGTTGCTCTACCTTCAAATTTTTCGGCAGATTATTGTCGTATGGTTTTTCGTCGGCGTCTTCCACCCATGTAAATTGCATATCGACAGGGTCGTTGTTAAAGAAAACAGCATTCCCGTTGTCCTGCACCTCAACATTTTTCACTCGCAGTTGCCTCTCAAGAACAGAAGATGTAAATGCTTCTGTATCAGGAGATGGACGTAATGCTACCGTAAACGAAACAATCGCCGATTGAGCATCAGAACTCTTTACATGAGTTACCCAAGTTCGTAGGAATGGTATTAATTTGTCCATGGATTTCAGAAAATCGAAAACTTGCGGATTTATTTGCTTACGTTCGGCATTTCCTTCCAAAACACTTTCGAGATTGGTCGCTTGCTGGTCGTAAATTTTAATAAGCCGTTCGATATCAGTAAGAGTAGCTTCCTCTTCTGAGTTTCCAAACGGGAATTTATGGGCTAACGACTTATTAAAGAATGACTGAATCGCCTTATACGATGCGGCAGCTTTATCATACTGAATAAGATCGGCACGACTGATAAGGGCCTTCGCGACATCTGCCCGTTTCGTAGCAAAAAAATCCCCGCCATCTTCGGATATTGACTTTATCTCGCCCTGAGGATCGAAAGAATTAATATTCACTTGCTTCAAAGTCTCCGACAAGAAACTTTCTAACGCCGCAATAGAGTTGCCTGGCTTCTGCGCTTCGTAATCATCTATGCTTGTTATAATTTCTCGCCACTTATCCAGCAAAGTTTGGTCGCGTAAATTGATTGCAAAAGGCGGCATTGATAAAAGTTCGACAACAGGAGACGCTAAATCTTTCGCCAAAAATTTCAAACGATTAAATTGCGACAACATATATTTTTTTAAGGCTTGCTCTTCGCCGATATTCAAAAATTTCGGATTACGATCGCCGTTCCATCCATCGAATACCGCTCCTCCTGTTGAATAAGGGGTCTCGAGATTAAACAAGGCATCTACTTTTTCCAAAAGTCCCATATAATATTGCAGCAAAACCGCAATCTTTCATACTATCTTCATCGCAAATTTCGCTGAAAAACTTGGCGACTTTACCCAAATAAATGCTGGATTTATGAATGTTATCTGCTTGCCGCTTATATGCCTCTTCCAGCAATGTTCGAGCATTTCCGAGAGGCAGATCGTCGAAAATTTGCGCATTTCCAAGCATTGCTTGCGCTGTCGGATAAAAACATTTGCGACAGATCGTTTTGTAATTGTCGAAATATTGAACGCGCATATCTGGAGGCATAGTTCCGGCAAAAGTGTAGTATTGTTCGATCAAATCAGCCAATTCTTTGAGACGTCTGACGTCCCGCATGAGCATTTTGTCATCCATAATCACAGTTGTGAGTGACGCACTCGGCGGATTGCATATAAACGGAAAATCCAAAATGGTTTTTAATTCTTTTTGAAATGCCTCAAAAGATGGCGACAATCCTTCCAAACTTTCCGTAACTATTGCCCCCGTCATTGTGGTTTTATGCGCACGGATTTTGTCCTTGAATTTTTGAAATTCGATTTCGGCATATCGCAACAAATCTTTTATGCAATCCATACTGACTATTTCTGAGGCGTTTAATGTATCGACCATTCCTGCCCAGTCTTTTGATGGCATGAAATGTTCGTCGCATCTCCATGCGAAATTTTTGTTTTGCATTATATCGGAAAGTAATACGGTTTTTTGATAAACCCGCGCAAGATCGGCATTGCTATATGAAATACTGGCTTGTTTCGACGCAAGCGATAATTTATCTATGTCTTCGCATATATTTTGCAAAATTTTTTCGGTAGTACCGTTAAAAACTTCATTCACAAAAGCGTTAAAGACCTCTATCAATCGATTTTCGATGGGCTCTTTGAAAAGTTTCAAATCAAATTGCGGAGGAAGCAGTTTTTTATTCGGACTGCGCATGCGCATTTCTTCGACGATATCGAACTTATCCTTAAATAATGAATTGGTTAAATCAATCATGCTTTTTCGATCTTCAAGAGTGCGTATAGAGTTGTATTCTCTGGTCAGTCTCTTTAAGGTGGCAATCTGGTCGGTAAATTCTTTTAATTTTCTGAATGTTATAAACGAGCTTATATCGAACAAATCTTGGTGCGCATATTGCTCTTGGTCATCGTCGCCTGGTTCTAACCCGCCCAAAACGTTTTTCGTGTTCATATTTAAGTCGATAAACATCGCTCGAATAACTACGGAATCAAAAATCAAACTAACCGTGTCAATCATCTGTTTATATAAGTGAGAAAACCATGATTGCGGCACAAAAAACGACATAAACTCAAACCGACTCATGATCGGCATACTTTGTAACAATGCTTTTGTTTGCTGATTCAAAAGGACCTGGTCTTCAGCATTCGCCAACTGCTCTTCCATGCGCTGCAGTTTTATCATCATGCTTTTTATGGTGCTGAAGGTTCGGAAATATCCGTTTATTTTATCGCGAATATGAAAATTTCCGTAAAACCACCCAATAGAAATGAACAACGAAGTCCCCGCAAAAATTAATTTGTTGCGGAAAATCGTTTTCGTCATATCGATTGCGTCATTTCTTATTGGATATGCGATATTGTGCTCTTTAAAAATCTTTTCGCTAAATAAATCCTGCAAAAAATACAACTCATCGTTATATGTCGATTCGTTTTTTAGATTTATGTGCGAATATGGCTTTGGACTTAGCGCAGACGGTTCCAAAAGTTCTTCAGATATCTCGATTTCTTTAGGACGTCCCGTAAAATACACCCCTCGAAGCAATAACCCATCAGACGGTGTATGAGATTGAAACATCGTATTCAGATAAAGCGATAACGGATTTCTTAATTGATTGAAATATGTCTCAAACAAAACAGCATTTCTTAAATCTTCCGCAACTTCCTTTTTCTTCGAAAAAATCAAAAGAGCCCGCCGAATCCCTGTATTTATTGTATGAAACAGATCTTGAATGCATGCGGTTGAAAATGCCGTATTAATCGCATTCGGATTTGACCAACCAAAAATTTGCTGCTTCGATTGATGGTCCAACAAGTGCGCAAAATCCGTAAAGCCTGGAATAGTATCGCATTTTGTCACAATCACGTATATTGGCAGGCGGAAGTTTATATCATGCTGAAATGCGAATATTTTCGCGAATAAATCCTTTGCGTAAGTTTCTATATCCGAAGATTTTGAGAGCAACATATCTGCAGGCAACGTAATTATCAGCCCGTCTAACGGCCGCCTTGGTCTGATAAACATAAAAAGTTTGCTCAAGAACGACCAAAACGTAGATTCTTTTTCGGCGATATCAGGCTTCGGCATTTCGAAAATCGCGCCTTTTTTGAACAACTTCCACATAGGAGTCGTTGAGTCATCAGATGTTAAATATTCGAATTTCAGAGAGTTCAGAATTGTGCTTTTTCCGCTGTTTTCCGGACCTACCATCATCAAACATGGAAGTTTATATCTCCATCGAATGTCGTAAGTTGTGTTTTTTATTACTTCCAAAACCTGAAAGAAAATTTTTGTTATTGGCCCTGCATTTATGAGGCCGTTTAAAGCCAAAATCTCGCCTAATCTTCCTGAAATTATCGGAAGATCTTCGTATTTCATCTTTATTTGCTTTGTCGCTTGCTCTTCTTTTTTCTGATTTTGGTCTTTCTTTTCGCTTTTCTTTATTACAGGAGCTGTCGGACGTGCGTTTACGTATAAAACGCAAAGAGCGAAGAACACAAGAAGCAAAAAAATGATTATGGCAACCGCACCGACACATATTGGCTTTACCAACTCGGGCGGAATAATTGCTAATTGCTGTTTTACTACTCCTAAAACACTATCCATTAACGTTCTCGCAATGCAATATCGGAAATTTCATTCAATAATTTATGCAAATCTCTTGTTTCAATTAACCAAGCCATTGTACTGATTGAAAGAAACATAAATAAGAAAAATGTCGATAAATACGTGACTATCGCGCCATCAGGAAGAAGTTTTCGGCGAACAGTCGGCATTGTGAAGGTGTATTCTTTCTGAAAAATCCGATATTCGGCGGTCATAATTGCTTCCCTGTCTCGTTTCGTTATGAAATCAAACAACTTGCGCCGATATACATTTATTTCGGTGGATTCCTCGTCAATCCCCCTGAATTTTCCTTTAAATCCCAACGAAAGCATATCCAAATAAATTTCAGCTTTCTCTGTTCCGAAGGGTTCTTTTTCCGAAATTACGTTGTCTATTCGGTTGAAAATTTCATCACCGGCGATTTGCGAGCCGAAAAATTTTGATTCAAGCATATTTTCTTCCCAATATCGCTTGCCATTCCAATTCATGTTGAGGAAAACTTCATCGGCAATAGCGGTCATGGCGTAAATTATTTCTTTCGTGCTCTTATGGAATGACGATGCCTTTTCGCTATCCATAAGAGCCTTTAGGAGCATACTTATTGAATGATGGATTAATCTGAAGTTATCTTGCTGCTGTTCCACTGCTTGAAGAGCGGACTCGGCCACTGCGACTGCGTCAGGCACAGCGGCGGCAGAAGCTGGTGCAGGTGCAGTCGGGGGCGTCGGTGCTGTTTTCGCAGAAGGTTTTGAAGGCATAGAAGCGCTGGCAGCAGCAATATTTTCTTTTAACGGCGACAATATCTCATCACGATATGCGAAGATGCGACAACAAAACGCTCCGAACATTTTTTTTAAATCGGATGTTCCAATCAGATCGTTTGTCACATCATCAGCAATCGACATACAGTATTACCTCCTCAGGAATTATCGTTTGAGATGAGTTTATTAAGCATAATTTTTCCATCGGCTTTATGTATGCGGTTTTTGTTTTTACCGCGATTAATTTCATTCCATTTGGTTGCGTTATGTATGCCCCACGTTCCATTATTGTTCGTTCCGCTCCCAAAACACGACGATCTCTAATCGCTGTCATCATGGATTCACTGGCGATTTGCACTCCGTTAATCCAATTAATCAGGTCGTCTTCCGTCGTAGAAAAGGCCCTTTGAATACCAATGGCAATTTCATCCTTCTCAAGCCACTCTTTTTTCATTTGCAGCTTAAACATCGCCCCTTCTCTATCGAAATGCACAATATCGTATCTTTGCTTCAAGGCATTTAGTACGTTTTGAGCATATTGCAGCAGGCTATTGAATGTTCCAAAAAGGTCATTGTGGTCATATATCGGCATTCTCGGAATTAGTTGCGTAGAATTTATGGAAATAATTTTTGAAATGACATCCAAAAGGATTTTGTAAATCTCAAATGGCTGAATCCCATTGACTCTTACAATCGCTTCAAGCGGTAATGCGGCCTGTATAAGCAGCCTTAGACTCGCCATAGATTCATCGGACGCTATTCGGTTGTAGTTGTCCTTGCGGTCAGCAAAATACGAAACTTTTCCGCGAATAATCTGCACAATTTCACGACATAATTCTGATATTTTCGAATGTTCATCAATTGTAATATAAGGAGGAATGAAATTTGTGCCAACAACACCGTTATCTACTGATTTTTCCGCCTCAAAAATCGGAAAATACGTATATCTGCCGTCTATTTCTTCCTGAGTAAGAAGTCTTAAACGAGGTTTCAGCACAGGAATATTTATGTTATTTTCGCCCGTATTTTCGTCGGAAATATCACGAATTTCATCGGAATAATAACGCGCCATATCTCCCGAAAGCGCATTTCCTCCCAAATGTCGTGCAGGAATAGCCAAATAAATTTTCGTAGCAGTACTATGAAAAATAAAATACTCGCTCAAATTTTTCTCAAGCGGATGGTCTTTGATAGCGTCATAATCGAAGCAATATCCATCCTGAAAAATCCCTCGCGCCTTTAATACACGTATAACTCCGGACGATAACGCAGAAGTGTCAACTTGCAATTCATGAACGCCATAACAAAAAGCTGAATTGGACGCTGCAAATACGCTAAATAGATGCTGAATGTTGTTGTCGGACTGCTGAAAATGATGCGGAGACAAGAGCATTCCTTCATGCCACTGAACAAAACTACCCATTACGCACCTCACACACTTACACTTCTAACACTTCAACAAATGCATGCATAAATACATAACATGCTGTGTAGTAGAATAAATTGAGAATGGTTAATGAATGGTTTACAGATTAACTTTAATTATATTTATAATAAAACGTCACTTATTCCTGCAATCCATAATCCCCGATCAGTTTTGCGTATTGCATAGAAACATATGCATACTGTAAGGGGCATAGCATAAAGAGTTTTCTCTCCGAGTAATTTCCCATTTTTATTAATAAATAAACCTGTATATAGAATATGTATAACTTCTATGAATAATAAAATAAAGTAAGGTTATGGTTAATAACAATGTGGATGTTTCAAAAATTAGTGTATAATTCGCCAAAATTATAAGATAAAGATGGAGGAGTATTTTGCGTTCGCTCATAAAGTTTTTGATATGTTTTTCTTTGTTTTGCATAGAAAAATCTTTTGCGTTAAGCGATTTGCCTGGCATAGATAAGATATACGTAATTTCTTTGGATAGAACTCCTGAAAGATTACAGTTCATAAAACGGCAGATGGATCGCTTTCATATTGAATTTGAGCATTTTCATGCAGTAGACGGCAAATATATGAAAATAACCGATCTAAACGGTAATGCATTAAATAAAATGCAAAAAAAACGCGCGTATTTTATTGAACATCCGAAATATAAAGGCGCAGGATTCTATTTCTTCTTTTCGGAGCGATATTTGACTCCCGGTGAGTGCGGATGTTTCTTGAGTCATAGAGCTGTATGGAAGGAAATGGTGAAGAAAAACATCAAACAGGCAATAATTTTAGAGGATGACGTAGCATTGTTCGACAACTTCAAAGATAGTCTATCCGAAATTGTGCCGCATATTCCCCAAGATGCCGACGTTTTCTTTCTTGATATCGGTATGAATAAGCCTTTTGCAAAGACAACTTACTTTGTTTCTGCAGGGTTTTGGTTAAGCGGATTTTTGAATACTCCATCGCCTTATTTTGCGAAGTTGAAGAAAAGTCATAGAGTTTGGGGCACTCATGCGTACTGTATTACTTCCGATTCCGCTAAAAAATTGCTAAAACTGACGGAGGCTGTTACAGTTCCTGTGGATATCGCTATTATAAAGCATGCTGATAAGCTGAATTTGTACGTATCCAAAATAAAATTGTTATCGGGTGGGGCTCTCGATTCAGAAATTGATAAATTAGGACGCTGGAAATGAAAATGATGAAAAAAATAGCGGTATTTTTATGTTTAACGTTGGGAGCCTGTGTTCCATCTGAACCAAATATCTATGTAATTAATCTCGACAGAACTCCCGACCGTTATAAAAAAGCAAAAGCACAATTCGATAAACAAGACATTCAATGCATTCGCTTTAGTGCAATAGACGGATATAAACTCGATTTCCAAAATGCAGATACAAAACAATTTCTTAGCGCTGAGCAAAAGAAAAATTTCGCTCAATATGTGTGGGAAAACAGACCAGCAAAATACAACGTCTTTTTGAATGGTCGCAAATTAATGCAGATTGTTGTTGATAAAGTGCGATTTTCGCTTGGAGAAGTCGGAGTTGCGTGCAGTCATCGTGAAATTTGGAAGAAAGTTGTAGAAAACAATTATGATAAAGTCATAATTTTTGAGGATGACATAGTTCCCGGGAAAGATTTTAAAAATAAATTGAATGAGTACTTGAACGATCTTCCCGATGATTGGGATATCGCTTATCTCGGAGTAGGACGCCGCGGAAATAAATATGGATATTTCATTTGTGTCGGTAATATATTCAGAGATTTGGATAATGTAGACGGACATCATTTTGTCGCAAAAATCCAGCCGACAAATTTGGTTTATGGCATGTATGGCTATGTAATAAACCCGAGAGGTGCGAAAAAACTACTGAAAGCGACAGACGAATCTAACTTTCCTATCGATGATATCGTATTTCAACAAGGAGGTATAGACAAAGGAAACGTTAAGGGATACGTTGCCAAGAAAAAATTAATAAAACCTCTTCCTGAACGTTCAGAAATAACAAACATGGGAAGACATTACTGATACATGTCCACCTTTGAAGATAACATTATAGGAATAAATGGAGATGAAATATGAAACACAAATCGCATAGTCAACTTTATGATTAAAAAAACTATAATTTGTTCACCAAATCTAGTCTTTTTGAAAATTTATAATGCAAATTTTCCATTCCTTCTCGCAAATAAAAACGGTGCGCGTCTCTACGGAGCAGATTACTAGCTACTTCTATTTGAATACATCCATTTTTTTTATTGCTTGTTCACAGGCATAAGCAAACATCTTTCTCCCAATCCCTTTATTGCGATATTCAGAAGCTACAACAAATTCCATGACTTCCGCTATATTTTCTGCGTGATGAAGCTGCTCTTCATATCGAAGATTCAAAATTCCGATTACAGTTTCGTTTTCCTCGCAAACAATACATTCATATCGTGTGTCATCATTTAACTGCTTTTTAAAAATCTCCTGAAATCTAAAGTAATGCAAAGTTTCCGCTTCCATATCACAAATCAATTGGTAGACTGTCATACAATCATCTATGCTAGCTTTCCTGAACATTATCTACCTTTCAAATTCCGATGCAACTCTAACATTTTAGATATTCATTTAAAATAAGATTAAAAAATAATAGACTATTTTAGTGAATATATGACAGCAAGCTCACCAGCAAGAAATGACAGAATGGCACTCGCAAGGTTGTTTGGCGGAATAGTTTGAATTCTTTTGCTTTAATATAGTGAGTAGGTGTATAATACTTTTCGCTTGGTGAAGGAAGGAGTATCATGGACAGATTGTCGTTTTTCAGCAGTCCGTTGTTTCTTGGATTCGACCATTTTGAGCGTCTTGTAGATACGTTATCCAAAGTCGACGACTCTTATCCTCCGTACAATATCGAGCAAATAGGAGATGACGGATTCAGAATTACCCTTGCTCTTGCTGGATTTCGCAAAGAGAGCATTTCTATAACCATGGATAACAACCAGCTCATGATAAAGGGCAAGCAAGAAGCAGATCCCAATGCTGTCTATTTGCATAGAGGAATCGCGGCGCGCCAATTTATAAAAAGTTTCGTTTTGGCCGATAATCTTGAAGTTATCGGAGCGGAATTTGAAAATGGCCTCCTGCATATTAATTTGCACAGGATAAGAAACGAAAGCAACGTGAAAAAAATAGAGATTTCATCGCCTGTAGAAGGCGTAACCTTGGAAGGCTAGTTTTTCCCGATAGAAATGGCGCAGCACCATTCCTAAATTACCAGTTTCAGTCCTTTTATGCCTTGGTTTGTTCATATCTTCTGGCAAACATGCTTAAATAGTCCTCGACAGATATATCTTCGGCACGAGTGTTTTTGTCATATCCGAATTGCCGAAGGATTGATTCTGGATTATCAAAGTATTTTTGCATGGACTTTTCGACCTTTTTCCGTCGGTGCGCAAAAATATCCGTCAGAAAATTCGAGAACATTTTAAAATCGAGATCTCTTGATGAAATCTCCTTAAACGGGACAAACTCAACTACGGTGGATTTTACTTTCGGAGGAGGTGTAAAACTTCCCGGTTCAAGATCGAATTTTTTCGTTACTTTAGATTTCCATTGCGCAAGGACCGATAACTTCCCGTATGCTTTTGTTCCATGCGTTGCATATAATCGTTCAGCAACTTCTTTTTGGAACATAAGCAACAGTTTTTCGTACAAATCAAATTCAGGCAGCCACTTACAAAGCAATTGCGTAGAAATATTGTAAGGCAGATTCGAGATTATTATCTGTGGTGATATATTTTTCATGTCGAACTTCAGCGCATCGCACTCGATTACTTCCAGCTTGCCGTCAAAAAGGTGTTGCAATTGCCGCCAGGTTTCCACCCAATGTTTGTCGTATTCTATTACGTATAAGCGTTTCACATCCTGCTTTAATATCTCCAGAGTCAATCCGCCTGGCCCCGGTCCTACTTCCGCAACAACTTTTGAGCTCAAATCACCAGCCGAAGATACGATTTTTCGATTTATGCTTTCGTTAAAAAGAAAATTCTGGCCAAACCGTTTCGATGTTTTTCTGTAAAACTCATCAAATATTGTTTTTGCAGAAATAGCGGAGATATCGGGCATTATTATTTGTTGCTGTTATTGTCATCAGCTGTCGAATAATCCGCTCCGAGCGAATAACTTTTGTCGACAAATATAGAGGCCTTTTTTATAAGCCCACGCAATTCTCGTTCCGAAAGAGCGCCCAAACGTTCATTTGTTTTTTGGAGCCTTATTTCTTCCGCTGTCGGAGTTTTTACGACTTTAGTTTCTTTCTCCAGCAAGCATACCAAAACAATGCCCTTGTCCGTGATAATAGGCTCGCCGATACCTCCCGCAGGTATACGCGCGACAACAGATCGATATTCCGGAATCATGCTCTCTAAAGTCCCCGAAGCCTCGTCAGAAACGCCCATAATTCCCGATTCACGCGCTTTTTGTATGAACTCTTGGCAGTTTTTCGATGATTTTTTCATATCTGAGATATAGTCCAACAAGTGTTGCATACCTTCCTTTGTCGGACGCTCTTCAAATGGATACACAACTTGCCGAAATTTTACGTTGCTGTACGTTTTTGGTCCTGCGTTTTTCTTATCCTGAAGAAAAAGTATCGCATATCCTCGCTCATTTTTCACGATTTTATACGACCCAACACTCATTTCTTTCAGCGCCTTCATTTCTGTGTCTGAAAGTTGCCCTTCAAAAACCCATCCGAGAGCACCTCCGTTTTTAGCGTCTGCACTTTTTGAAAATTGACGCGCTATGTTCGCAAAATCTGCCCCACGATTTAGCATTTGCAAAATATTGCTGGCATGAGCCTGAACAGAAGTATCTTCTGACGTTCGCAAAACCGGAAAAAACATTCTGCTGACGAAAAAAGATTCCTGCGTTGCTTTTTCTTCCATTTCAGCTGCTGCTTTTTTCGCTTCATTCTCCGAAATATTGACGTCTTTTCCGTAACGTGCGTTAATGTACGCGACCCAAGACATTTCGGTCTTTATTCTTTTTAAAAGAGAGTCTTTTTTTATGTTTCTGCTGCTAAGAAATTTCTCAAATTCCGCAACGCTCATATGATACCGCTTCGCAATATCCGCAAATGTTGCATCTACTTCTTTCTGAGACACCCACCCCGTCTTTTGAGCGAATTTCGCGAGACACTGATCTTTTAGTTGCTCGTGTATATGTTCTTTCAAAACTTCTTCGGTAAATCTTTTTTCTTGAGATTTATCCGTCTGTATTCCCATCATTAATTCTGTTAAACGAACTGCTTCTTTTAAATCCTCGATCGTTGTTATAGCGCCATTTGCTTTAGATACGATACCAACGTAATTTTTTACGGGCTTTGAAGTTAAATTTGAACTTGAAACAGCCCCGTTATTATTGGAAGCAGAAACAGCTCCGTAGTTCGTCATTGTAAACAGCAGTGAAAAACAGCAAATTGATGCAAAAATTTTCAAAGAAAATCTCCAACTAAGACACTCAAAAGAGTATGAGACAAAAATACTATGAAAATAAATAGAAATCAAATCAAATGACATATATACTGCCTATGTTTTCAGGGTGATTTTTTAGTGAGCAGATTAGCAAGAGTAGTTTTTCTCAGAATATTCAGAACAACAGCCTACTCGACAATCGCACTTACGCTGTGCGCGTGGATAGTGCAATCATCTCGATATTTGGATATGCTCAGCCAATACAACATGAGTCTTGCGAAATTTTTCAAATTTTCGTCTTACCTCTGCATAGATATAATCGCCGTAATTCTGCCAATTTCATTCGCGATTTCATCTGCGTTTGTTTTTTACAGATTCGTGCGATCGAACCAATTAATAGCAATGCAATCTTCGGGAATGTCTCCTTTGACTTTGTTGCGACCGCTTATGCTTTTGGCAACGATTATTACGGCGTATCTTTACGTTAGCAACGCATATATATCGCCAAGCGCATGGACATCTTTTAGACGAATCGAGTTTGAAATAAAAAACAATATTGAGCCGCCTGAATCCGCAGGATCTATTTTTTCTATAAATGGTTTTTCTGTTTATGCTCAAGAATATGTCGGAAATTTTTCTTTCAGAAATTTGTTTGTATTGGATTTAAGAGAGCCGAAAAAGTCATTCAGTTACTATGCGCAAAACGGATCGATAAAAAATAACATGCTACTTATGGAAAATGGCGAGCGTATAGAAATAGATGAGCAAACGAAAAAAAATTCCATAACACGTTTTAAAAAGTACCAATATGATTTAAGAGAGATTTTGAATGTTGAAAGAAAAGCAGCGCAACCGAACGAAAAATATATGAAGGATTTGCTTGCAAACAACAGCGGAAATGCAGCTATGGATATGGCTCAAGTAGCACTTTTTCATCAAAAAATAACATCTCCGATTCTTGCCTATATTTTTTCGCTGCTGAGTTTTTTGCTTATTCTAATGGCCCCTTATAAAAGAGGCAGAAAATATTTGCGAATTTTTGTTTTGGTGGTGCTGATTGTCGTTTTCCAGGGAACTTATTTTTGGGTAGCAAACGCAGCAGCAAAAGATTTGATGTTTGTAAAATTCGTGTATACTTTGGTTATTATTCCAACATTGATACTTCCTTTGCAGATTTTTTTAAAGAATAGATGACGAATGAAAACAACACTTTTTAGATACATATTCAAAATGCAATTAAAAGCGATGTTATTCGTATCGTTTTTTATGTTCTGCTTAATTCTTCTTTTCGATTTCGCAGAAGTAACCAGAAAATTCCCGATATCAAATATAGAACAAGTGCTGTTTGCAATCGAATTATCATTACTGCGAACGCCAAATACATTTTGCGAAATTTTGCATTATGTTTATTTCATAACGGCGACTTTTAGTTTATGGCATCTTTGTTCATCGAACCAAATGACCATTTTAAAATCTGCAGGAAGATCTCCTCAACAAATTTTGTTTCCTTTTATAACTTTCGCGTTTTGTATGGCTGCTGTTTGGCTGTTTATATTACATCCAGGAGGAAATTATACCGAGGACAAATACAATGAACTTGCAAAATCCCAAGCAAGAGAAGCAAACGAAAATATTTGGATAGATTATACAAAGGACAACAAGCTGATTTTTGTAAAAAGAATCGAAAAAAACAAAATAGACGGACTTTATATATTTGATACTCGCGAAAATAAAAGAATTTTTGCGAAAAAAGCGACCATCAGCAAAAATAAATGGGATCTTCGAAATATTACAATTATTGATTGCTTATCGAACACGACAAAAATCGTAAATAATATGACGCTATATAATAAGGTATCGAATGAATTAATCGAAATTCTGAAAAAGTCCCCGAGAAAACACAATATATATTCACTAAGCAAAGTATATCCGATACAAAAAGCCGATCAGGTGAGTTTGCAATTGTACGAATTCGAGTTACATAAACTGCTCGCAAACTGCATGCATTTTATTTTGTTCGCGCTAATCGCTGCAGCAATTTGTTTTCCTATAAATCGCTATCAAACGAAAACAACTATAGCGGTGCAGGTCATTTTAATAGCAATGATTCTACGATTTGCGAACAATATGGTGGACTCGCTTGCTCGTACAAACGTAATAGGCGTGGTATTGGGAGCATGGGCTGTAGTTATAACTGCTGTATTTATTACAATGGGTGTTCTGACATGGAAAGAAGTTTGAAGTTTTTCGCAATTTTTCTAAGTCTCTTTTTCTTTGTTCAGACCGTAAATTGCGGTAACAATAATAACAGCAATATCTATTTCATAAATTCCGATGAAACCAATTACGTTGGCGACGAAGTTATCTGCAAAGGTAACGTAATAATAATGTATGAAGGAAGAATAATATCCGCAGAAGAAGTAACTTATAACCAAAAGAGCGAAAACGTTACAGCAAAAGGAAAGGTGATTTTGAAAGACGAAGAGCAAAATGTTTATTTCTTCGATTCGTTAGTTGTTCACAAAAATTTTGAAAGCGGTGAAGGAAAAAATATCAAAGTCATTATGCAAGATAAATCGAGATTGGCTGCCAAAAAATGCATTTTGAAAAACGGCAATTTCGAGCTTGAAAATGCTATCTATACGCCTTGTTACGAATGTCTTGCGTTTGATGAATTAACATGGCAAGCAAAAGCATCACATGTTTATTTAGATTTGGAAGATACTATAGATTATGAAAATCTCACGCTTGAAATGCTAGGAAATAGCGTTTTTTATTTGCCTTATTTATCTGTTCCGAGTCCAAAAGTTAAAAGAAAAACAGGATTTCTGGCACCGAAATTTTCGATTTCTAGCAAGAGAGGTTTTAGTTTTCTTCCGCAATATTTCATAAACATATCCGAACATCAGGAATTAATCCTAAAGCCTATAATTACACAAAGAATCGGAAGTGTTGGATGGATATATTACGGGTCAAGATTCGAAAACGGCGACTTTAATATTGACGCGAGTATAACAGGGACAAAATCTGTCAAGGATGCAGGTCAAAACAGTACAAACAAAGAAGAAACCGAAAAAATTCTCAAATCCGGATACAGAGGACATATTTTTTCTAACTTCAAATATGAAATTAACGAAATTTGGAGATGTTCGGCGTCAGTAAATCTTGCTTCAGATAAGTATTACCTCAAAAGATTCCCATTTTTGCAGAATAATGATCGAGTTTTGGAAAGCAATGCGCTTTTAGAAGGATTCGATGGCAGAAATTACACTATAGTAAAAACATCGATGTTTCAGACAAACATAGCAGGAGATGAAGCACCAAAGGCACTACCTGTTGTTGAGCGCAATTTTTCAACAGATTTGTTTAACGGCACACTAAGTATTGATGCAATACTCATGAATCTTTTATTTAACCACGGCAGAGAAGCAAGAAAAGCCGCAAGCAATGTATCTTGGAATAAAGAATTTATCACACCGTACGGAAATTTATTCGAGTTAAAAATACTTGCGACATTAAAGGCGTTAAAAGTAAGCGAAGAGACAAAATCAAAGTACGATTCATTTTTTGAAGCAACTCCGCAAATATCGTTAGCATGGAAATGGCCGTTGCTTCTTTCCTCCGAACTGGCTGATGCGGTTTTTACTCCTATCGTTGGAATTATCGCAGCAGGAAATAAGAAGCATCACGACATATTCGAAGAACAATTTTCCGAAATCAACGACATAAACTTCTTGGAAGGCAGAAAATCTCTTTCGCAATACAATATAGATTACGGAAGTCGTGTATGTTACGGCGCAAAAGTGTCGGCTTACAAAAAAGACGGCGGAAATCTTGCGTATTTCACGATTGGCCGAACAACTGACATAACGGACATAGCAAACAAGCCGGAAGCAACTGGAATGAAATACAAAAATTCAAATTTAGTAACGGCTTTGGATTTATTTTTCAACGATGAATTGATGTTCACATCAAGCGGGAATTACTCAACGCGAACAAAAGAATGGTTAAGGTTTAGATACGGCATTAGAGCGACATACGAATATTTCGACACAGATTTCATGATATTTAAAGGACGGCAGTGTTCATACAATCCATTTTTTGTTCAAGAACAAGAGTTGGGCAAAGAAGAGGAATACAAGGGGTCGATGTTTGATATCGGCGTAAAACCAATGAAAAATTTGAGGCTAAAAGGCGGATTGGTTTTCGGAAGCGATAAAAACAAATTAATAAAGCACAGCATTGGCATGGAATATCAAAATGAATGCACTAGCCTTGACATGACCGTTGAGCAAACGAAATATCGAACAGGCGATCTTAAACCGGAAACGGCATTTTGGTTAATCGTTACGCTCAAAAATTTGGGATAAACGTAAAAAAATAGATTTTTTTGTTTTCTTCTACTGTCAGAATACGAATCTAAAAAGGTCAGAATCTGGCTATCGGAGCGATGTTTTCAATTATGTTTGCTATCATTCCGAAATATCAAAGCTCCATATATCTATCTGGCCTAGAAGTACTTGGAAATTTCCCTCAAATCCTATCCTTCGCATATTTATTTCAAAAATCCTCGAATTTGGTCTGTACAACTCGGCTTGTCGCGAATATAATTTTAACTAATTTTTAGTAGTTTTTGTCGAGATGTTTTGCTGATGAGTTTTCGTCATTCGCCGTTTTTATTTGTGTCGCTGTTGTTTCTCTCTGCATGTGTGGATTTAGGCCAGCCGCGAACATCTCAGCAGAAAAATCTCGACAGAAAGGCGCTTGATTCAATTTCCGCTCCTGTTGATGATTCTTCTTTCGATTATGCCGATATCGATTTCGCAGCCGATGATGATTCTGACCCTGAAGAGAAAATAGACCCAAAATTCTACAAGCGCATATCGATATCAGTTACCGAAAGCATGAAAATGCGAGAGGCGCTAACGCAAATGGCGAATCTTGCGGGTATCAACATTTTTATTGCGCAGGATATCGAGGGGAGCATTTCTTTTACAGCGAAAGATCGTCCGTTTTTGGATATATTGCGAGATGTTTGCAGCAGTTCGGGATTGAAATACACGATTACGGGAAATTCAGTAAAAATCGAAGTAGATTTTCCAATGTTAAAGTTCTACAGAATCCCGTCTCTTAATGTTCAGCGCGACACGCAAAGTGCTGTTTCTATATCGACAGATATTTTTAACGGAAGTCTGACTTCATCAACGACCGATTCTACTGCACTCAACAGCAATCAGGCGAATAACGGTTCCAACAGTTTAGTTTCGGAAACGTCGAAAAATGACTTCTGGATAGAGCTTGAAAGCGCTCTGAAGATGATAATCGGCGAAAATGACGGTAGTTACGTTTCGGTTCATCGGCAAGGCGGGCTAATAACAGCTTACACAACGCAAAGCAAGCACGAGGAAATCAAAAAATACATCGACATGCTCAAAGAAACGTCCGAAGAGCAAGTTTTGATAGAGGCGAAAATAATTGAAGTGAATTTGAAAGACGAATTTAAGAGCGGAATTAATTGGCACATTATGCGAGGAGGTGGCGCAACACTAAACAAGACATTTACCACAAGCGGTTTGTTCTCTTTCGGTGTTAACAGAACCAGTTTAAGCGCGCTTGCAGGATTTATAGAAAATTTCGGCGCCGTAAAAACGCTTTCTAGTCCGCGCGTTACGATTCTCAACAATCATTCCGCGATTTTGAAGGTTGCGCAAAACGAAGTCGTGTATTTTCCCGAATTTCAGAAGCAATATACGGGACGCAATTCCGAAAATATGATGGATTTGCTGTCAACTAACGTAAAAACCATTCCTATTGGCTTGATTATGAAAGTTCAGCCATCTATCGACCGCAAAAATAATTCTGTTTTGCTGACTTTGCGCCCGACAATATCGAAAATCGCCGCATATAAAGAAGTACCGTTTCTGTTTACGAATTACAGCAGCTCAGATACCCCATCAAGCACTCCGCAGAGCCTGAAAATACCGATTGTCGATGTTCGTGAACTTGATTCTGTTCTGAAAGTGGAGTCGGGGCAGATTGTCGTAATGGGCGGCCTAATGCAGGAGAAATCGCACAACAACCGCAGCGGATTGCCGGGCTTTATGGATACTCCCGTGGATTACTTGAGTGGCGAGAGGGATCGCTCAACGGACGTAACCGAGCTCGTGATTTTCTTGCGAGCAACGATTCTGCGCAAAAAAAGCAAAAAATATCACAACGCCGATAAAAAAATCTATAAAATGTTTTCATCAGACCCACGCCAGTTGAAGTTTAAAAAATGAAATTTTTCGGAATAAAAATAAAGGAAAAAGAAAAAGGATTTTCATTAATAGAAGTCGCAATTGCGATTGTAGTAGTCGGATTGGTCGTTAGCCTGACTTTAAAAGGAAAAGAGCTGATACACACGGCAAAATTGAACTCAGTCGTCGACCAAGTGAACGCCTTTCGCATGGCAACGCAAATGTTTATGGAAAAATACAGCGCAATGCCGGGGGATTTCGCGAACGCAAAGGATATGATTGATGGCTCGTTGGAAAACGGCAGCGGAAACGGCAATATTTCATCTATATCCGACGCAAAGAGGTTTTGGAAGCACCTCGTCGTGTCCGGTTTGCTGAGTACAGAGTTAATTAACGGCTTTCCTGTGAGCAAACTCGGCGGATATTATTCAGTCGCAAGCAACGTTGGAGAAAATGAGGGCGTTTGGATTATCTTGAGCAGAGGCACAAGCAACAACATGAATTTCTCAGGAATTATTTCGCAGGAAGACGCATATGTCATAGACAAAAAATACGACAATGGCGATCCATCATCGGGAGAAATTCGCACGCTCAAGGCTACGGGCAGCGGGCTTGCATCTATTGGACAACGATATGACCTCAAAAATAAAAGAAACGATTGCGTCATTATGTTTAGGCTGTGGTAAAGGAAGCTACAGAGGCGAGTACGATGGTAAACGAAGGCTCCGAAGCGGCTCTTTGTTACTGGAAATAGCTATCGGAATTTCGGTTATCGGGCTTATTTCGGGATTTTTTCTCACAAGAGGAATCGCAATAAATCGCGCGGCACGAGAGCAAAAAACGAAGAATAACATAGAGATTGTGACATCTGCGCTTGCTTCCTATCTTGCGACAAACAAGCGCTTGCCTCGTCCATCATCACCGGAAAGAAAGGGGCTAGAGAGCAAAAGTGTCGATACTGCTGTCGGTACAGTTCCGTTTAATACGCTCGGAATCGCTGAAAGATGTACAATTGACGGCAACGGACGGCCTTTGGTATATGTGATTGAACCAGCACTGGCAGAAGCATGCGAGGCGATCTATTTCGATCCCAATTGGATGTTTCCTCCCAAATATTTTTGTAACTCGGCGATTATTCCGAAAATAAAAATAAAATCTAACGCAAAAAATGACGATATTGTAGCGTTTGTGATAGATACAGCAGACAATCCGCCGCAAGTTTCCGACGAAAACATCATTATTTCGCCTTCTGTTCATACGTTTTGGGTACGACGAAACTTTTTCTTGATACACTACCTCAAAGGCTGCGCCTGCGACAAGGAAAACCATGCTGAAGAGGCTGTATTTTGATGGAGCGGCAGACGCTGTATTAGAAAGGATAGTCCCCCTAATTCCTCGCTGGAAATAATCCAGGCTTTGGAGTAATAACTAAATAGTAGATAAAAGCATTGTTTGAATTATTATCTAGAGCAGGTTTTGATACTTGTGGTTCTAATAAGAAAAATCCGAGCTTCTTTTTATCGAAACCTATAGCTTTTCTATAAATAACCTCTATGAGTACACGTTCATCTCCATCTTTGTTGCAAACTAAATTAGGATGTGCAGACTCTATTTCACTTAACGATTTCGTTACTATACTTTTGCAATTTTGGTTCATTCCTGCAGGCGATGTTTTGAAAGGAGAAGTAGTTCCATAGCAATGTTGCCATTGGTAGCTATTGCTGTTGACTCGCTTTACCCAATAACAGGCAAAAACGTAGTACACGCCAAAAGGCCATGGGGTGAACATAGTATTTGTGTGAAAAAAATTCAGGCAACTGGCATACCCTATATTTGCAAAATCTCTTTTTGTTAACTGCTTATCTGATCTGTTGTTTGTAATATGCTGAAGCATGCTTGCGGCAAGATATACGGACGCCTTGAGTTTATTTTGCAGTTCATGGAATCGGTAATGGTCAGAAACTAGAAACAGAAGGGAGATACAAACGGGAATGCCGAACGCAAATTCGATTAATATGCCGCCTTTGTGACATTTTCGGAAGCGAAGAGCCTGGTGTAAAAGAAAATCCCCCCCCGTCAATTTTTGCAGGATGATTTTGAATGACTTCAACATGACAACGATCTCCGATTCTGTATAAGCCGATTTTAAGGAAGAATAGTTAAGAAAGGATGAATCTTTATAACTGGATTCTTCGCGTTGCTCAGAATGACGGGGAAGAGATAGCAACAGACTGCCGAGATTTATATCACTCCTTACAGTTGTTCAGAATGCCAGGGAGTGGGCTTTAGGCTTTTCTTATAGTCCCTGATGAGGGCGCCTCATAACTATCTTACACCTTCTCTTTCGCCTCCTGCGTCTCCTCGATATCCTAAAGGAGCCCTTTTCCCTCTCGTCATCCTGAGGGAGCAAAGCGACCGAAGGATCCAGTTCGAAAAACAACAATTATAAAAACACAACATTACAACAACGCTGGATTCTTCGCGTTGCTCAGAATGACAAGGGGGAGATAGCAATAGACTGCTGAGATTTATCACTCCCTATGGTCATTCAGAATGACGGGTGGAGGCTTCTCTTACAGTCCCTGGTGAGGGCGTCTCATAATTATCTTACACCTTCCCTTTCGTCATTCTGAGCGAAGCGAAGAATCCAGCGCTGTTGTGTCTTCCCTTTGAATCCTTCGCTGCCTTAATTCTGGGCAGCAAGCCCCCTATTTTCCCTGGATTTTACGCAGTTAAATTCCTACGAATTTGCGTCAAAGGCGTCGTCGGTTCCGAGATTGCTGAGGAAATTGTACAGCAATTGTACGCCGAATCCTGTAGCGCCGTTGCTGCAAATAAATGTCTTTCCTGATGAAACTTCTACGCCTGCAATATCGATATGCGCCCACGGAGTGCCGTTTACAAATCTTTTCAAGAACTGTGCTGCCGTAATACTTCCCGCTCGTATTCCAGGTTTTGCGCAATTTTGCATATCAGCGACATCCGAATCGATTCCTTTATCGAAATGCTCTGTCATAGGCAATCGCCACACCTTTTCGCCCGTATTTTTCGCCGCTCCCTCGATTTTTTCCGCAAGAATATCGCTGTTACTGAACAAACCTGCGAACTCATGTCCTAGAGCAACAACAATTGCTCCGGTTAATGTTGCAAGATCGATGATTGCTTTTGGCTTATATTTGTCTTGCGTGTACCAAAGAGCGTCGGCAAGAATTAAACGCCCCTCTGCATCAGTATTCAACACCTCGATTGTCTGCCCTGACATGGACTTTACGATATCTCCAGGGCGTTGCGCAGTCCCAGACGGCATATTCTCTACAAGAGGCATTACGCCAACTACATTGATAGGCAGTTTGTTGAGTGCTATAGCTTTAAGCAATCCGAGAACAGCTCCTGCGCCTGCCATATCATGCCGCATGTCCTCCATATGGTCAGACGGCTTTATGCTGATTCCTCCGCTATCGAACGTTACACCTTTTCCAACAAAGGCTATAGGCGCGTCCGACGGATTCTTGCTGCCGTTCCAACGCAAAATCACCATTTTCGGTTCATGAGCACTGCCTTGAGCGACTCCGAGAAGAGCGTTCATTCCGAGGTTTCTCATCTTATATTCATCGAGAATTTCTACATCGACTCCGACTTTGAATAATTCCAATGACTTGGACGCCAAACTTTCCGGATAGATGACATTTGCAGGCTCTGCTACAACCTCACGTGTCAGAAAGATTGCTTTTGCAAGATTTTTATATGCCGTGAAATTCTTTTCAGCTGCAGAAACATCAGAAACTATACATTTGAGCTCGCTTAGTTTGATTTTCTTATCTTTTTTGGACTTATATTTATCAAAATTCCATGATTTCAGAAGAGCACCAAATGCTATCATGGCTTGTGTTTCTGATTTTTCTCCTTTTACATCTTCGTCGCCGATAGCTAAAATGCAATTTTCAAATTTTGATGCGCATGAATATATTTCAGCACCGAGTTTTTGCAGTTCATAATTTGAAAATACTTTGTCATGCTCTCCCAGACCCACCAGCAAAACATATTGGCGCTTCTCATTCGCTGAAACGAAAGAAGCCGTTTCAAATAACTTGCCCGAAAAGGCTATTTTTCCTGCGATTTTTGCGATTTCTCCATCGCTATCGATTTTTTTTGCGCCTGCTGATAATTCTCCGTCGCTATAAACGCCAACTACTACGCTGGAACCATCTTGAAAAGCATCGACAAATGAAACGTTTATTACCATAAAAACTCTCCAACAACTCTCGTTTAACAACAATATAATGGTATACAGAATACCGTGATTTTTTCGCAATGTTAATCCCCGATTTATTGAAAAAACGTTAATGACAAATGACATATTTTTTTTGTTTTCCATACGAAATTTTAATAATTTTTGTTTAGTCTATAAATATGGAATGGTTATTGTTGGAAATAGTTATGAAAAGAGTATTGAAAGTTGTCGGTTTTTGTTCATTGATTTTTATGCAAAATTCATGCATTGCGTCGGATTATGATGAAGATAATACACCTGAGGATACAAGAACTTTAGAAGAATTAGAGCAGTGTCCGTGTGTTCAGGAATACGTTTTCCAAAAATATGGAGAGGATTTGACTGCCCCTGCAACGCAACAAAAGAAAAAGAAGAAAAAAAAGAAAACAAGAAGAGGCCAGCAAAATAACAATTCTTCATACAGCAATGAAGACGATTTCTCTCAAAATCAAGCATCATCTTCGAGAAGAAACAATAACAGAGGAAATAATAACAAAGGTAGAACAGCGCAAAACGGTCAGCAACAGCAAGGGAATTCGAGAGGCCAGCAAAATAATAATCGAAGGAACTCGCGGAATCAAAATAGTTCTTCATCATCCCAGACGAGGAACAGAAACAATGGCTCCGACAGCTGGATGCACGAGACTGCATGGATGAATGTGAAAAATCCTTTCGCGTCGGCAAATTTGCTTGCGCAAAACGATACTTCATCATCTGATGTCAGCAATGGCAAGAAAGGCGTTGAGGTTTTGAAAGACTTAAAAATCAAGGCGAAAAATTTCGAGAGGCCGAAATATAAAATCAATGAGAAAGAATCCATAAGATTTAGGCAAGAACTCGAGAAATACAGACAGACGCTAGCATAGAAGATATTTATTTAGTAAGTATTATATGAGAAATCTTACTTATACGAAATATAAATAATCACAGTATCTTGTTACTTTATTTTGATTCAGATCCTTTTCTAAAGGATAGTGGCGCGTAAAATAATTCTACGATCAGCTGCTTATCTATTGCATAAGTTTTCTGATTAATAATTTTAAAAAAGTCATAGTATTAGTTGGTACTTCTAATAATTATGTGAATTACATTGACAAAATCTTTGAAAAAAGTATGATTAAGAACGTTATTACATATTGGGGAATGGTTTAGTGGTAGAACTCCCGGCTCTGGACCGGGCAACCTTGGTTCGAATCCAGGTTCCCCAGCCAAAATTCTATTTATCTTAATCCAATTGAATCCATCGTAATCTATAGATATTCTGATAATTGAGATCATATATAGTTTGTATTATTTTCATGTTCCAAAATAAAATGCGAACTTAAATCTCAATGGCTTAAATCTTTTGCTAATTGAACTTTTATGAATTAAAACATGAAATCAACAGCAAGCGGTAGTCATTCTGATTCAAATATACAAATCAAAACACAGAACTACTATCTAGAAAACAAATTAAGCTGAGGTTCTTTGTGCAATGCTTCGCAAGAACACCTGTGCATTTTGTTATAGAAATTATATTTTTTACGTAGCTGCATAATATTTCTTTGAAATTTTTCTGCATAACTTTTATCTACATATGCGCCTTTAAAGAGAGGAGTTATTTTCTGGAGCAAATCGGGAAATAAATTTTGAATATGCTCATAAAAACATTTTTTCGTTTCACCCCGTAAATGAATTATTGCAGGAATTATATTGCGAGCATCGTTATTTTTCGCAAACCTAAATATTGCATCCAGATTTTCTATGTTATCTGTCAGAAAAGGTATAATAGGCATCATTAAAACGCCGGTATCAATTCCTCGATTCGTAATCTCTTTGAGCATAGCTAATCTTTCTATAGTTGGAGATGCGTTTGGTTCGATTTTTGAACGAATGCTTTCGTCAATAACAGATGCCGATATTTGAATATTTACATAGGCAACTTTGTTCAATTCTGCTAATAAATCTAAATCTCTCAGCAATAAGGTTGATTTTGTTGTAATAACCATAGGATTTTTGTGACACATAAACGTTTCAATAATCCTTGGCATTAATTTATATTGTTTCTCGATAGGTTGATATGGATCTGTAACACCACAAAGGTTTACAGGACACCCTTGCCAATTTCTTTTCGAAAAATCGGTATCTAATGCTTCTGCCACATTCGTCTTTACCAAAAGATCGTCAAAAAATTCGTTGGAATCTAAATACTTATGAGAATATTGCGCAAAACAATATATGCATTTATGCGCACAGCCTCTATAAGGATTTATATCCCAATTCGTGGAAAATGCACGATCATGATAATGAAGAACCGACTTAGCAGAAATTTCTTTTATTCGCACAATCGCTCTCTTAATCGAGTATATCTTTTTACGGTCTTATCATTTTTCACAGCAAGAAACAGCGCTTTTTTACTTCCGATAAGCACAACCAATTTTTTCCCTCTGGTTATTCCTGTATATATGAGATTTCTGGCAAGCATTATGTAGTGTGCCATAACTATAGGAATCACAACGACAGGGTATTCGCTGCCTTGGCTTTTATGAATCGAAACAGCATATGCAAGAACCAACTCATCTAGTTCGCTATAATCATAATGGATTTCTCTACCGTCGATATTTACCGAAATACTATGTTCTTCCGTGTTTATCTCTGTTATAAAACCAATATCACCGTTAAAGACATCTTTATCGTAATCATTTTTTATTTGCATTATTTTATCGGCGATACGAAATTTCCGCATTCCAATAGTTACTTCAAATGCAGATGGATTAAGGGCTTGCTGAAGAGCCTCATTCAGAGCGCCAGTTCCCACTGCACCTTTGTTCATTGGTGCTAAAACTTGTATATCAGTCATGGAATTGTATCCGAATCTTTTTGGAATGCGTTCTTGAACCATATAAACTATTTTCTGCAAAGCTTTTTCTGAATCATCTTCCTCGATAAAATAAAAATCACTGTCGTTTTCATTATCTAAAATAGGAAATTTTCCTTCGTTAATTCTATGAGCATTTAAAATGATGTTCGATTTTCTTGATTGACGGAAAATTTCGTTTAATTCAATAACCGAAAAGCTTCGCGAATCAATCATATCACGCAAAATACTTCCTGCACCTACCGACGGCAGCTGATTTATATCACCAATAAATATTACTGTCGCAAAAGACGGAATTGCTTTAAGTAAATGATACATTAGCAGAGTATCAATCATAGAAGATTCATCAATAATGATTAAATCACAATCAAGTTGATAATGATCATTTTTTTGAAAACAGCCTTTTGCAACATTGTATTCAAGTAAGCGATGAATCGTTTTCGCTTCATATCTAGTTGCTTCAGACATACGTTTTGCCGCTCTTCCAGTTGGTGCTGCAAGCAAAATTTTATTCGTAAAACTCGCAAAAATTTGCAGTATTACTCGAGTTATTGTCGTTTTTCCTGTTCCCGGCTGTCCTGTAATAACAAGAACTTTATTTTCCAAGGATGCCTTTACCGCCTCTTTCTGGCATTCAGCAAGAGATAAAGAAAAATTATCGTGTACAAACTTTAAAGCTTGATCGGAATTTATATTCGGAATTCTTCTCGGTGAATTTTTTATATTTTTGAGGAAATGCGCGATCTGTTCTTCCGCGATATGATATCCCATCAGAAAAACTGCTTTTGTAGTTTCACCTTCCTCCGTATTCATATCCTCGAGAACAATTTTTTGCTCTTCTGATAGAGATTGTATGGCTTGTTCCAGAATTTTTAAATCTACTCCTAACAATTCAGAAGTCTGCAAAAGTAACGCATCAATAGGAAAAAAAATATGTCCGTCTTCTGTTAACTTAAACAATGTATATAAAATGCCGGCTTCTGCTCTTTGCGGAGAATTTTCTTCGAATCCCAATTTTCTCGCAATTTGATCAGCAATTATAAAACCTATCCCCGAAATATCGTAGGCTAGTCGATAAGGATTTTCCGTAACAACTTGAATCGAATTTTTTCCGTACTGCCTGTAGATTTTGCTGGCATACCCCGATGAAACACCATTGGATTGCAAAAAAAGCATAACAGTACGGATCTCTTTTTGCTCAATCCAGGCTTTTCCTATCATATCAACACGCTGCTGCCCGATTCCAGGAATTTCAAGCAATCTTTCAACAGATTGTTCTATTACTTCAAGGGTTTTTTCACCAAATTTTGCGACAATTCTTTTTGCCATAACAGGTCCAATGCCTTTTATGAGGCCTGAACCTAAATATTTTGTAATACCAGCAACTGATGCTGGAACAGAAGTTTTATAAGACTGTACTTTAAATTGTTCACCGAATTTCGGATGAGTAATCCACTCGCCAGACATATCTAAAATCTCGCCAGGAGTTGGTGAAGTAATATTTCCAACTATTGTTACAAGATCTGAACGATCTTTGACGCGCACACGAGCGACAATATAGTCATTTTCTTCGTTTTGAAAGGTTATCCTTTCTAGTTGCCCGCGAAGTTTCGCTGATTGAATATGTTCCAAATTAAAAATCTCTAAAAAAATGATAGCAGATAAAGATTACTTGAAAAAAGTACCATTTTCCACAGCTATACTCATGTATTCATAAGAGCTATATTCTTTTTTCAATCGAAATATAAAGCAAACAATGCAGTTTATGATCTTGTGAATAATCTGCCGGAATCGTGCATTCATAATCTTCATTATAGCAGCGTTTTATTCGTCCTTCCTGAGTGTCAGTCCAAACTTGCAGCCATGCTTCTTTTATGTTTGCAGGGATATCTGTATTTTCAGAGAAAAGATCATACTTTTTATATTTCCCATCCGAGCATTCTTTTTCAAGTTGCTGTATAAAATCACAATCAACAGCTAAAATGCTTAGATCGTAATCTCCGTTTTCATTAGTATCGTAATTGGAATATTTTGCGATCAGCACCGTATTTTCTTTTAAAATGAGTGGAGTTTTTCCGCTCATCACGTCTTGCCACAACTTTTCTATTTTTTTGATTCCTTCAATTGAATTATTCGTTCTTATTGTAATTTCTTTCATAATTTTTTCCTATTTTTTATTCAACGATTCTGTGCGCATGATGTGGATTTACTTTAAACGATTCAAAAATATCCTGACGATAAAGCCTAAAGTATTCAATAATTTTTCCATTTACTATTTCATTTTTGATCGAATGATTGCGCATAAATTCAAGAATTTTCTCTTGGGCATCATTATATTGAGCAGAAGTTTCAACCATCAATTCGATTTCCATCATGTAATAATGAAAATCTGTTCCAGGTGAAGTAATTTCGTCCACATCAATTTGAAAATCATCAATTGAAAATTTCTGACGACGTGTTATAAGGACAGATAATTCAATCAGATCATCGAAATTTTTTAAATTTAGCTTTTCTAAAATCAACTTATTATTTGAAAATTTCTTCATATACATCAGATTTCTTATCATCAAATGATATGGGCATTTTTAATTCATATTGTCCGTTTCGTTTGCATAACCAAATGTCATTTTTTATAAGTCTGAGATCTTCGAAATCCAAATAAATATCTTCCAGAAGGCTCTCACCTAACTTATTCGCGTTATTTTTTAAAAATTCGAGGAACGACGCTGTTGCAAGACATTTTTTCTCTACTTCAATCATTATTAACTCTGCTGAAAATCCAAAAACTGGCTGGGGTAGCAGGATTCTAATCTATCGATTTCGTTTCTGAAATTTTAGTGCTTCTGCTCTGCTAATTTCAAAAAAATACCCCCAAAAGTACCCCTTAAAAGCTCGCCCTTAAGCTCCTCATTATGCAATTTCGCTTCTAACAACTGCTCTTTTAGGCTTTTGTATCTGTTTAGCGATTCATCATCGACTAATTTTCCTTGCTCTTTCAATTTTCCTTCTTTGATGAGCTTTGAAATATAAGCTCTGGAAACGCCCAATTTTTGCGCTAATTCCGATTTCTTCATTAATGCCATGACTACCTCCTTGTGACACATAAAATTATATCATTTTTTCAATAAATACGGAAAAGCCAAAAGTAAACTTAATGCTTAAATTTCAGACACAAACAAGGCTGATATAATCCTATTCAATCCGTATTCGTCGGTAAAGTTAACCAAAATAAAAATTTCTGTCGCTAGCGAAATTACGGGGGCTTCGCATCCGCATTGATCCAATTGGTTTACAGTACCTTTATAAATTGTTTCATCCTTGTTTATAACACTCTCAGAAATCAAGCTGAACAAGAACAAATATTGTGTTTAGATAATTTATAGATAGTTTTTTTTAATTTGTGCGTAGCCCTTGCTTTAAATCACGCATAACGATAATATAAAAGTAGGATAATAATTCATCTGCAGAAGCGTAATAAATCACTCTTAAATTTTCCAATAATTCCTCCTTCGGGAGGTTTTTGAGATACCAGAAATAATGAAATTGGATAGCTTTTTGTAAAATTATTGTATTTTTTTCAAAAAAAATTACACTTTTAATCTTTTATTAATCTTTTAGTGGAATAATAAATTTGTTTAGCTAAGGAGCAGAAAATGGATATGAAATTTTTAGTTTTAATTCCTTTCGGGGCGTTATTGTTAGGAACGAGTTCATCTGAGGTAGCAGCTCGTGCTGCTGGCGCTAGACAGGCTCAACCTCAGCCAATCGTAGAAGAAGAAACAGAGCCAGGAGATTATTCTGAGCTTTTTGGAACAGAAGAAGATCAAGATGCGACGAAATTAACTCGCAAGCAGAGAAAAGCATTACGTAAGAGGCAAAAGAGAGAACGGGCGGAGCGTGAAAATCAAGAAAGATTGAACCGTCTTGAAGCAAATCGCCCAATCGTAGAAGAAGATGAAGACGAGAATTCGACAGAAGTTAATGCAGATGAAAACTCGGATTCCGAAAATGTTTCTGAAACACAAAAGGATAAGAAAAAGGATAAGAAGCTTAAGAAAGGGAAAAAAGATAAGAAGGTAAAGGAAGGAAAGAAAGATAAAAAGGACAAAAAGAAGAAATAGTTGAAACAACAATCCACATTTTCAAATTAATTTTTTTTGTGGCGGGATTGTCCCGCCTTTTTTGTAACTTGAAATCTACCATTTAGGTTCAGGGTTGAGGAAACCTTAAGGCCATGCGCGAACAAAATCTTCGGTTAAAATAGAAAAATAATTCAACTGATTTTAATGATGAATTCATTATATTGAGAAGATATCACTTGTAAGTTTGAAATTATAATTATGTTGTAGTGTTCACACCAAAGTTACAGAAGGAGAACATTTTATAAATGGAAACAGAGAGCAATACTGGAAAAATTATGCCAACGTAAAATAAACCTGTTATAGGTACATTCATAGTGTTACTGAAAATACTGCCGAAGTTTTTAGTTTTAAATATAACGGTACGCCTGAAATGGAATATCAGCCTTTTGATCTACGATCAGTAGAAAAATAGGAAATGTGGATATAGAAACAGAGGCTTTAAATACAGAAAAAGATATAACAGCCAAAGAATGTAAAGAAGATGGTAGAACACATCAAAAATCAGTTAAAAGAAGATATGGAAAGCAGCCAATCCAACAATGGAAATAGACACATTTATAGCTGGTAAATAGTACTCACCCAGTTGGATCGCCGTATGTCTTTTAAGCATTTGTTTGCACGAAAAAAACACCGGCCTAAGTCTATCGCTATCTTTTTTGCCTGCAAGAAATTAAACTACCAGTTCATCCTTATAAGAGATTCTGTTTTTTCTCGCGTGATAAAGTCTTGCTGAACTATATTTACACGGTCAACGTTTTTCAATACGGTACTGAGACTATAATCTTTTTTATATTTCTTTTGTCCATTAAGTTTAGCAGTTAAATAACGAATGCCCTCATTATTTGTAAGATGAGACACGATGTACTTAACATCAGCTGTTAATGTCCAGTGCAATGAATAAAGTTTGTCATTGTATTTCCCGTTTTTTGCGTAATCTCTGGCTTGGCTCAACGTGTATTTCACAAGATCTGGAACGCTTTGTTTATTTCCCCATGGAGAACCGAGGAATTTTTCTGAATCAAATAGAAAACCTTCCGAATTCAACGTGTCTTCGGCTTGTTTAAAATTGGATTTGAGGCTTCTTTTTATTTCAATCAGCACAATTATACTTTTTTTAGTATCAACCAGCTTTTTAACCGTAGCTAAAGGAAGATTGACATCTATGTCTTGTCTTTGAATTATAAAATTTTCTAAGTATTGTTTGAACTTGTCCGCAAGTAGCTTGTTCAAATTTTCTTTTTTGCACTTTTCATCCGCAAAACTTTTAAATTTTATCATGACAATCTCACGAGGATTATTTTCTGCAAAATCGCGAATATCTGCAAGGACATCATCCAATTTTTCCCCTCTCAATCCATGAGATAAATACAATGTGTAGTCGCTGTTTTTACCTTCTTTCTCAAAACTTACTCTAAAATCAAAAAAGCGAACTCCTATTCCCAGCTGTTTTCTTATCGTTAAATCCTGAGTTTTTGACCAGCCAACGAGTTTTCGCGGTGCAATTTTTGCTAGAGTTTCAGGAATCCCCTTATCGCTAGAAACAACTGCATTTTCTTCGGAAATCAACGCAGTTCCAGAATCATGCGTTCCTGGAATAACTAAGTTTCTCAATTCCTTATCCTTTATCTTTTCATAATTATCTGTCATCCACGTACTTAAGTTTATTGCAGTTTCCACTATGTTACCATTGCTTTCAGTATCTTTAGCCATTCCAAACAAAGTGGGAACAAAAACTAATGACAAACCAAGAACAAAACTTAGCGCTGATTTTTTCATAATTTTCCTCTCTTAGCATAACAATTTCTATTTCTATGATAAGGTATAATTATTAATATTCAGTTAATTACTAAGATTTTAAGAATCTGCTTTCACAAAAAAATTATCTGCGTGAAATTTTTGGTAATGAGGCTGAAATTGAACCGACATACAAAGATTCGCCGTCACATCTTTATATATATAAACTCTACTGTAAAATAGACGTTTTTATTGTTCAAAATATTAGAATTTCAATCTCCCAATCTAATCCACAACAATAACGTACAAAAAAGAGTTTTTTTATTCCGTCATGACATGATTATTTGAATATCACTTTCCTCTCTTATCAGCAGAAATTATCATTTCAGGCTTTCTGAATCGAAAGAGCGTGATTCCGTGGATTTTCTTCAACTGATTCCATCAAACAATTATTGAAATTATGAGCACGTTTATCGGCTAAGTCTTACAATACTCTTTTCAAAAAACTTTTTTGAACAGCCTGCTGTATTGTGTCTGTTTCTCTGATATCGCCGAGTAAAATCGGTGAATTCGGATCATGCAATTTAAAATTCTCCGCAGATTTTCGCGGGTTTATGTTAGCATAGCAATATTTACAACCGTTCAAGCAAGAATCATAGCATCCGATGTCCCGACTCTCAATACAGTGACAGCCTTCCCGTGTTCCTTTATGCTTCAGATCGCGAAATTCGACATTATTTGCTTTTCCCAACATTTCCAAAGTCATACAACCTGATCGATGGATTCCGTATTTTGAAAAATCTCCATTTGTACCGCAAGTTTGTATAAAAATTCCAAATTCTGCCGCGATTTTTCCGATTCCTTCTGCAATTTTTTTTATCAGCGTCATTCATTGGAATAATCTCAGGCATATTCATTTTGACTTTGCGGTGCATTTCAACGAAACTGAAAAATACATCTTTCAATGTGAGGCGCAAGTTGTTCAGCTAATTTGCGAAAAGTTTCAAAATGTAATTTGGTTGTGTACTTTTCAGTTAGCAAAATAGGATCATACCTCCAAACAATTCGCTCACGTCCTACTAGCTTTTTAAGTGCAACAAGCGTCTTAATACTTTCTTCAATTGATGGAACACCTGGCTCAACATCTTTCCCGTAAGCCGTAATTGTGTAATGAAAATGGGTATTAAATTTAGATGTGATTTCATGCAATCTCGGGAGAATAGGAGCGTAATTTTTGGAACAAAACTCGACGCAATCAACTAACTCTGGTTTTAATTCATATCGGATAACTTTATTCGGGAAAAGTGGATTTCGGGCATAAACAAAGCCTTCTTTGAATCTTTTTAAAAGCCATTCGCTGTAATATTGAACCGTATCTGTTCTCGCGCCTGTATTTATAATCATATTTTCCTCTTTTTCGCCGATTGTTTTAAAGGATGTGATAGAAGAAATTTACAACGATAGGAGAATCTGAAAAAGATCGGATTAATTTGTCGTATCGACTACATAAAGTAAGTTCTTTTGCTTACAAAATTCTTCTAATTCAACGGCAAGATCAACCCAATAACGGTTTTGATTTTTTCTGTAAATTTCATCATAAAGAGAAATGAGCTCAGGATATTTTTCTTCGATATATTTCAAAATTTTTGCTTTATATTCTCCTCTCAGATTTAAGTTTTCAAGCCAAATGACATTACATTGATTCAACACAGCATTCATTATCCCCTGTACATTCGTAATTTTGGGAAATATTGGAGAAATAAAACAAATTGTTCGAATGCTGTTATCGTGAAATACTTTCATCGCGTTCAGCCGACGTTTAATACTTACTGCAGAATCCATATCATTTTTAAAATTTTCATCCAATGTGTTAATCGCGATTCGCGATGTTCGGAAAATTGCTGATAATATCAATATCCCGCAGAACTAAATCTGATTTTGTGATTATCGTTATTTTTGCAGTTGTTCCGCGTAATTCGCTAAGCAATTGCCGAGTCTTTTTAAATTTTTCCTCCAAAGGATTGTAAGGATCGGTGACTGTTCCGATAACCAATTCATTGTCATCGTATTTCCGCGGATTTGATATTTTCGACCAATTTTTTACATCAAGATAACTTCCCCATGGTTCATTATGTCCTGAAAAACGGTTCATGAAAGAGGCATAACAATATTTACACGCATGAATACAGCCTACATAAGGATTTACGGAATAATCCCCAATTGGAAGATTAGATTTCGACATGATGCCTTTCGATGTAATTTCGCGCACTGACACTGCTTTTTCGTTGAACGTCATGACAGTCCCGTCTGATTAAAATTAGTATTAATCTCACACAATAGACTATTGTTTGTCAATAAAAGGTGCAAAGAGTACAGTTATTTTTCTCGACATTTTTAGCTAATCGAACCGCTTCTTTTGGATGGTGTGGTCTCTTGTTTTAGAAACTCACGTTGTAAGCAGTAATGTAATGCTGTTTTACATTTTATTGTTGTTTACTTCTCAATTTTAGGAAGCGAGAACACTAATTTTCTATTTTTCATGCTCTCAACTTTTCTAATGTAAGTTCAAGTGACTTTTATTCAAAACATCCAAAATAAAAAAATCAAAAAACCTGAAAAATCAAGTGGACAGTGTGGACGCCGTGGACACCTCCTGAGCCCCTGGGGTTTAGAGCCCATAAAAAAGTGGACGATTGAAATGGGCAGTCCCTATTTGAATTTTTAGCTGTAATTCGCTGTCCACTTTGCTGTTCACAAAATAAAACGCTGCAACCCGAGGAGCTGTCCACCTGTCCACGCTGTCCACCACAGAAAACACACTTTTTTGATTTTTTTTGTTTTTTTTACGTATCAAAACATAAAGTCACCATTCTCATCCTTTCTCCGTTGATTGTATATCTCATGTCTTTATTATCATTATAAGTAAGCATAACTCCTCTTTTGTGTAAAATCTTTCTATACATTTTGCTACTCTTCCCTTTACAAATTTCATTCTTAAATAAGCGTTGGGAAATAGGTAATATATTCTCCGTTCTCCCTTGGTTTCCATCCCTCCAAGCCATTTTATATTTCTGCTGTCGGTGTATTGATACACAAAACCTTGATTTAATTCATTCCTACAAATAGGCCTAAATCTCGACTCATTTTGTTGCAGAAATTGTAAAACATCCTCAACAATCGCCGTTTCCTCATCTTCTTGGTTGTAAACGTTGGGCAAGCATCGCTGTAGTACGTTGCAGATATCTTCGTCTGT